>JAAYBQ010000094.1 GCA_012730035.1 Spirochaetota bacterium | reverse complement strand
TAACAGTGGTAAATATCAATATTAACTACATCTCATCGGCAACAGCGGGTGATATACTGGTTATAAAAACAGATCTTGTTAAAACCGGTACAAAAAGTATTACTGTCTCGCAGAAGATTTTCAGGAAAAATGGGATGGATCCTGTGATTGACGCTGTTGTAACTTTTGTACTGGTCGATACAAAAAGCGGTAAATCTGTTCCCCTGAATGAGCGGATACTTAAATACCTGGACCATAATGCTGATGGCTCAAAATAAAAGGGTGTTCAATTTTTCTTGACTTCGTGCCGACTTTATATATAGTATATTATATACTTTAACCGGCAGCGTGGTCCTGCCGTATTAATTGAATACACGTTTTAAGGAGAAAAGTGTTGAAAAAGCTATTTTTTATAATATCTATCGTGTTCATAAGTATAACCCCTTCCTTTGCCGATATAGGGCCCTTTACAATCGATCTTTTTGGCGCATATATAGATGCAGGGGATCTTGAAAGCCAGATGGGATTCGGCGGTGGTTTTGGACTGGGTATAACCGATACGGTCAGTGTACAGTTCCGTGTTATAAGTACGGAAAAATCAACAGAGGATGATCTTAATACACCAGCTGAAAATGAAGAGAGCAGCTATGAGCATTTTACCATGCAGGCTGGCGTGGAATATGTTCCTGTTATACCATTTCTGGAAAAGTACCAGCTTAGCTGGAATACATCGATTTTTCTGGGCATGGCAGATTCAGGTTACAGATACTATGATGCTTTTTATATTGAACAGGAGAATTATGAGAATGGCTACAGTCTTTCAATATGGACCGGGCCTCATTTTAATCTGACGCAGTATGTCTCGTTTTTTGCCGAGATCGGGTATCATTTCTGCTATTATACAGGGGAAATGGAGGATACAAATGTCTCCGGTTTCCAGGCGCTTATTGGTGCAAGGTGTACACTTTTCGGAGCAAGGGATTATGCCGAAGGCTACTGATGCCTGAATTTTGTTCTTTGCAGCAAGAAAGCCCCGGCAAGTACCGGGGCTTTCTGTTTTAACCGGAAAATAGTTATTCCTGCCTGTTGTGCCGGAATCCATTGTGGAATATTAATCAGGGTTCTTCTGAAGGTCTCATTTATTACAGCTGTTCACGATTGAATAAATACACTTTTTGTCATCCCGCGAAGGCGGGCGACCGTCGGAAAATCCCCGGCTGATCATTTCGTAAAATGTTATAGCAGGGATAACTTTCCGGTCATAGCCGGGTAAATACCACGCTTTTAATTTGACATTTGGCATAAAATCAGTAAATTTAAAGTAGCCCTGTTTCTTCTTTTTAACTAAACGGGTTTAAGGGCGCAGCCCTTAAAAAAAGCTCTCTTCAGGTTATCTGAAGGTTTTTGATAAGCAGTGATTAAAGAAGTCTTGTATAAGTTGTTTTTTGAAAGGTTGGTGAATGAAGAGCAGTATGAATAAAGGGATGAGACAATCCCACAAAATTATAATGACCCAGACTCTGAGGCAGTCAATAGAGATGCTTCAGCTCTCTACCGTAGAACTCGCAGAACTGATTAACAGTGAATTTCTTGAAAACCCTCTCCTTGAAGAACTCAACACCACAATTGATACGGACACCCTTGAGGAGGGCCTTAACCGCAACCTGAGCGGCGAAGAGGAGGATACCCTCCGCATGGAAAAGGAGATCTACACCAACCCGGACAGTATCCGTTCCACCGATGGTACAGACTTTGACCGCAGGCGCGCGTTTATCGAAAACGCTGTTTCAGTAACAGAGAGCCTCAAGGATCACCTGCTGTGGCAGGCACGGATGACCGCAGCCGATGAGCGCGAATACAGCCTGTACGAGCAGATCATCACCCTTCTTGACGAAAACGGATTTCTTCCCGGCAACTGGCGCGACATGACCAGGTTCAGTGACGCCGGGCGCATAATTGAAGTTATCAGGGGATTCGATCCCGAGGGTTGTGCAACGGGCGACGTTAAAGAAGGCCTTCTGGTGCAGGCCCGCTACTTCTATCCCGATGACATGCTGCTTCACAACATGATCGCGGACTACTTTCACGAGATCGAAAAGCTTGACTGGGGGGGTATTGCAAAGGCCACCGGGCAGCATGTCAATGTTGTAATAGAAAAGAGCAGACTTCTGCAGAATCTTAACCCCTTCCCGGGCAGCGCCTTTGCTTCAAAAGAGATAAAATATATAATTCCCGACATAGAAGTTAAACTTGTTGATGGTGAAATACTACTCAGTATTAATGATGACTGGCTGCCGGCAATAGGGATAAGCTCATATTACGAAAGTCTTATTGCAAAAAAGAATTCAGGTAAAGAAGAGCGTGATTATTTAACGGCAAAGCTGCAGTCAGCAAAATCTTTTATAAAGAATATCTCTACAAGGAGGGAGACAATTTTAAAGGTTTCAATGTCTATAATGTCCAGGCAGAGGGAATTTCTTGAAAAGGGGCCGGGACATCTGAGGTATCTTACACACCATGATATTGCCGGCGAAACGGGCGTGCATGAATCAACCGTAAGCCGTGTCGCCAGCAACAAGTTCGTACAGACTTCATGGGGTGTGTTTGAACTTAAGTACTTCTTTGTATCTAAAATAAAATCTTCACAGGGGGATAACAGCGAGAACAGTTCATCTGACAGGGTAAGGGGGCTTCTGCTTGAAATAATACAGGGGGAGGACCCGGGTAATCCCTACAATGATGAAGAGCTTGCATCAAAACTGAAGGAGAAGGGGGTAATTGTAGCAAGAAGGACAATCGTGAAGTACAGGAATATGCTTAATATTCCTTCTTCCGGCAAGAGAAAAAAAATTAACATGATTAAATCATAGAGGTGCTTTATGAAAATTAAAATCACGGGAAGACATATTGATGTATCCGATGCACTCAGGGATTATGCTGAGAAGAAGATCTCCAGACTTGAAAAATATTTTCAGCAGCTGATCGATACTCATCTTATCCTGTATATAGAGAAACTGGATCACACTGCAGAGCTCGTAATGAACGGTGATTCCGTGCAGTTCCATGCAAGGGACAAGGCGGCTGACCTTTATTCTGCCATTGACCTGCTTACAGATAAAATGGATGTCCAGATTTCACGATTTAAGGAGAAAATACAGACCCGCAAAGGACATGGTGTGGCAGAGGAATTATCCTTTGACATCATCAGTGATAAAGGAAAGGAGGCACTTCTTAACCAGGTGAGCAACAAGCCTTTTGATAAAATTGAGGCTTTTTTACAGATGAAGCTGAACAGAAAAGATTATATTCTGTTTAAGCGCGGGGTTGCCGAGGTTGACGGCGGACTGGATTTTGCAAACAAGAATTACGCAGTTATATACAGATCGGGTCAGGGCTACAGGATGGCTGAAGTTCCGGTCGAGAATTTTACCAGGCAGGAACCGGATTACGGCAGCTTTAACGAGTATGAACTGGAGGTAATTGATGAATCTCCGGCAAATCCTAAAATTAATTTTAAAAAGGCCGATGCTGTGAAAGTCGGGAAACTGACGCTTGACGAAGCACTCGATACCATGGAAAAATCAGGTTCGGAATATATGGCTTTCTTTAATACTGATACCAGGTATTTTAACGTGCTTTCAAAAAACGGTAAAAAGTACGAAGTACTGGTTCCGGCCTTTTAGAAAAAACCTGTTTAGCCGGACTTAAAAATAAAGAGGGGATCAGAAACGGTCCCCTTTTTTAATTATCAGCACATTTGACAAAACCGGAGTTTGTGGAACTGGGAGATGAAAAATTCTGGTTTTTGCAGCAGTTATTACCCGCAGGGCGCATCTGGTTTGCAATTTTAGTAAGTCCATTATTATTGCAAAGGGGGAATTTTACTGATTGATTCCCCGCTGTTTTTTTAATACATGCGGCTTATTTTTTGCTGGAAAGAAAAAGCGTATATATAATTATTAACTTATGGCAAATCTTACAGTAAGACAATTTATCGAAGGTAAGGGCAGGATTGACCTCCAGATGCGCCTGCTTGCAGGCGAAGGGGGGCTGGACAAGGAGATCAAGTACGGCGAGACCAACAGGCCCGGGCTGGCTCTGGCTGGTTTTTTTGACCACTTTGCCTTTGACAGAATACAGATATTCGGCCAGGGTGAAACTGCTTTTATGGAGCAATTAACCGAAGAGGCCAGGCTCAGGGTGTACGAGGAGTTTTTCAGTTATGATGTGCTCTGCTGTATATTTACACACGAGTATATCCCGGACTCACGTTTTCTTGATTTTGCCGACAAACGCAACATTCCGGTTTTCCTGAGCAAGCGTACAACCACCCGTTTTATCACACTCTTTGTGCATATAATTGACGAGATGTTCTCTGAGTCGGTTACGCTGCATGCCACGCTTGTAGATGTGTTCGGCGTAGGTGTCCTGCTTACGGGCAAGAGCGGTGTCGGCAAGAGTGAGACCGCTCTTGAACTTATAGAGAGGGGGCACAGGCTTGTTGCCGATGACATGGTCGTTGTGAAAAAAATTGATGAATCACTTCTTATGGGCGCGAGTTCCGAGCTGCTGAAGCATCACCTTGAGATAAGGGGCCTTGGTATTATAAACGTAAAGGAGATCTTCGGAATCAGATCTATAAGAAACAGAAAGCGGATCGAGATAGTGACCGTTCTCGAGGAATGGGATTCTGCCAAGGAATATGACAGGCTCGGACTTGACGAGGACAAGTACACAATCCTTGACCTGGATGTTCCTGTAATAACCATACCGGTCCGGCCGGGCAGGAATATTCCCGTAATAGTAGAAACTGCCGCCCTTAACCAGAGACTTAAAAAGACCGGCATAAACGCTGCACGTGAGCTGGATGAGCGGATAAAAAAATGGATTATTTCTGAAGGTGGTAAGTGATGGTCGAGAAGGAGGTTGTAGTAAACAGCGATGCCGGTATTCACGCCAGGCCTGCCATGATGATTGTGCGGGAGGCTATGAAGTATCCCTGTGATATAACCCTTATAAAGGATAACGTCGAGGCTGATGGCAAGTCGATTATGTCGGTTCTGGGGCTTGCTATAATATCGGGTTCAAGGCTTGTCATCCGTGCCGATGGCGAGGGCGCGCCTGAACTTGTTGATTACATTATAAAACTGATTGAGAATGATTTCCGGATCTGATCTCCGCGCGATAAACCCTATTCAGGAATCGTGAATCTACCGTGGAAAAAATAAAATTAAAAAGCGATTCTTTCCAGGATGTAATCTTCCTGACTGCAATTATAATCTTCACATCAGTGCTTGTAATTGGGCTGTACCCCGGCAGGATAGATGCAGGGCTTGTTGATGAGAATTTTTTTATTACCACACTTATGGTTACACCTGTTATAGCCGCAATCTACCTTATTGTTATTTCGTTCCGCAGGAACCTTAACATAGAATCTGTCGATATAAGGCAGAGTATCAAGAAAAAAATGATTATGGCATTTGTCTTTATCGCGCTTCTTTCGGCCATTCCCATTGTAATAATTTCAGGAAATTATTTTTCAAGTTCATTTTCAAGGATGTTCAGTACCAGGACTATGACTGCCCTGGACAGATCGGTCGAGCTCTCATCGGCGTATTACACCGATCTTGGCGAAGAAATACGCGTCGAACTTGAGACTGTCAGTGGAATTGTGGGGGAATTTGCATTGCAGCTATCTCCTGCTGCTTATGACAGAATCGCCAAAGCTTATGACCAGAAAGGTTTTGGCCTGGCGTTCATTATACCCGCCGGTAGCGGATGGAAAATTATTCAGAATTCCCTGTCGCAGCAATCCGGTTATACTGAAAGGATATCCGCTTTTTACCGCAGCAGTGCAGGCGTAAATGCAAAGATCGACCGGATATCTATTTCCGGGCATGATTTTGTTTCAGGAGCTCTCTCTGTGTACGGCATTGCCATAATTCTCTGGAAAGAGATTCCGCAGTATGTTAAAGAGCAGGAGGTGCTTTTTGTTGATGGAAGAAACGACTACAGGCTTGTTGAAAGGAGCAAGGATTATTTTGAAAGCGGGGCAGGTTCGTTCCTGATGATAATTTCAATTCTGATTATTGGTATTGCCTATATCTTCAGCCTGTACATATCGGGCAATATAACCAGTCCTATACTGGAACTTTCATCAGCGGCGCAGGGTGTTGCCCGTGGTGACTACAGCCAGAATCTTGAGAAAAAGAGCGACGATGAAATTGGCGCGCTCATGGATTCGTTCAACACAATGGCCAGGCAGCTTGATGAGAACAGAAAGGTAATGTACCAGAAGCAGAAGCTTGAGGCATGGAACGAAATGGCAAAAAAACTGGTTCATGAAATAAAAAATCCCCTGACACCGATCAGGCTTTCAGCTGAGAGGATGAGAAAGCTTACATCCGAAGAGAGCCAGTCAAGGGATAAAGCAGTTATTGAAGGAACCGGCACAATCATAAACGAGGTTAATTCCCTGATGAGCCTTGTGAGCGAGTTCAACACATTCGCCAGGCTGCCCGAACGAAAACCCGAACATGCCCGTATCAACAGGATTGTCAGTGAGACCATTGCTCTCTTCAGCGCCCACGATAATATCATATTTAAACTTGATCTGGGCGATGATGTACCTGAAATATCTGCAGACAGGGGGCTTCTGCGGCAGGCGCTGAATAATCTTATTACTAATGCTGTACAGGCAATAGAGGGTAACGGGACAATAACAGTCAGTTCCAGGTTTGACAGCGCTGCACAGGAGGTCGTGCTCGTTATACATGATACGGGTTCGGGCATAGATGAAAAGAATCTTGAAAGAATTTTTGAACCTGGATGGACCTCGGGAAAGAGCAGCACGGGACTTGGTCTTGCTATTGTCGAAAAAATAGTATTTGAACATAACGGGCGGATCACCTGCGATTCGCGCAAGGGTGAATGGACAGTCTTCGAGATAAGGCTTCCGGTTAATTCAGGAGTGAACGATGGCGGAAATACTGATAGTTGACGATGAACCGAACATAATTAATTCCATAACGCATATACTGCAGGACGAGGGGCATGATGTTTTTTCTGCCGAAAACGGTGAAGAAGCCGTGGCGCTTATAAAAAAACATAATCCCGATGTTGTAATACTTGATGTCTGGCTTCCCGACATGGACGGTATAGACCTTCTTGGAAGGATGAAAAAAACATGGCCTGATACTGCAGCAATAATGATCAGCGGACACGGTTCCATAGATATTGCGGTGCGCTCGACAAGGATGGGAGCATTTGATTTTCTTGAAAAGCCCCCATCTCTTGACCGGCTTGTGACTTCTGTCAACAACGCTCTTGAGCAGGTAAGGTTAAGACGCGAAAATCAGCAGCTTAAGAAAAAGGCATTTATCGACGATGACATGATAGGTGAGTCTGATCAGATCAGTGAAATTAAAGGTATAATAAAAAAAGCTGCAAAGACAAGCGCAAGGGTGCTTATAACCGGCGAGAGCGGTACCGGTAAGGAGCTTGTGGCAAAGGCGATTTTTCAGCTTTCAAACCGTGCTGACAAACCTTTTGTAAAAGTAAACTGCGCAGCGATTCCCGATGAACTTATAGAGAGCGAACTGTTCGGTCACGAGAAGGGCTCCTTTACCGGTGCCATTAACAGGAGAATTGGCAAGTTTGAACTTGCGAACGGAGGCACAATCTTTCTTGATGAGGTATGCGACATGAGCCTTTCTGCCCAGGCCAAGGTGCTCCGGGTGCTGCAGGAACAGCAGTTCGAAAGGGTAGGCGGAAATGATACCATTACAGTTGACGTGCGCGTCATAGCGGCAACAAATATTGATATATGCAAAGCCATAGAAGAAGGGAGGTTCAGGGAGGACCTGTACTACAGGCTGAACGTTGTCCCTGTTCATGTGCCCAGGCTGTCAGAGCGCGGGGATGATATCGTAATACTTGTAAATTATTTTCTGGATATGTTTACGCGGGAGCACGGTACCGGGGCGAAAGTCATAACCGATAGCGGGATGGATCTTCTGATGCGTTACAAATGGCCAGGGAATGTGCGTGAGCTTCGCAATATTATTGAAAGAATAACCATAATGGTTCCCGAGGATGAAATAACAGATGATGATTTGCAGAGGTACCTGAGACCTGATGACCCCATGCGGCAGTATGTGCCGGGACGGCAGGCAACGCTGCGGGATGCCAGGGATAATTTTGAGCGCGATTATATAATTAGTGCTTTAAAAAAGAATAACGGCAATGTTTCGCTAACCGCGCGCGAACTTGATATTGAAAGAACAAATCTTCACCGGAAGATACGGCAGTACGGAATAGATGCGGACTGATAATCATGAAGGGTAAGCTTCTTGCCATATTGAAAACCGGATCTGTGTCATCAGGGCTTTTAGCCTGCAGAAACGATGATGAAAAAATATATCTTAAACGTTACCTGACCCGCGCGACCGGAATCAGCGGTGTGCAGCCCGGGACATTATCTCATGCCGGAACTTTAAACGGTTGCGCAGGATGCCCCGGTGCCATAGAAAAAAAGAAACCTTTCGGTTCCGGTATAAACGGTGTTATGGTTGTGCTTAACGCGCCATCCCTTACATCAAAGATGGAGATGGATTTTTACAGAGCAGAATCCGCTGAGCTGCTTAAAAAAATGCTCGGCTCTATCGGACTTGTATCGGGCGAGTGTTATATTACAAACCTTGTAAAATGCGAGACAACAGACTTCCTGGTTAAACCCAGTGACATGGTAAGAAACTGCCTTCCGGTACTTAAATCTGAAATTGAATCTGTAAAACCGAAAATTGTAATAGTCATGGGTGAACTTGTTCCGTTACAGCCGGTAATAAACGCAACTCGCGGCATAAGCTGGTTTAACACCGAACACAGTATATCACTGGTCAAAAATCCCGACCTTAAACGCCCCGCATGGCAGACTTTAAAGCTGGTTAAAGCCCGGTTGCAGGAACTTGAACTATGAGCGGAGCAACATCCGCAGAACACTGCACATCTGCTGAAGTCTGGATAAACACTCCCGTAAATAAATCATTTACCTACAGGGTACCCGACGGTATGCGCCTTGAACCTGGTATGCGCGCAACGGTCAATTTCAGGGGGCGCAGGGTCACCGGCTATGTTACGTCAGTAGCACAGTCAGCACCTGTTGACCCTGGTTATGAATTAAAGGATGTTATCGCTGCCGTTGATCAATCCCCTATCTTTGATGAAAGGCTTGTGACACTTGTTCAGTATGTTGCCGAAACCTATCTTTCTTCTGCCGGTGAAGCCTTTGCCAAGGCTTTACCTTCATCCGAGAGCAGCCGGACCAGGGTCAGGACCATTTCACCACGCGTTGCATCTTTAACTTCAGTGACCGGCGAACTTTCTTTAAGGCAGGCTGAAATTTTTAAACAGATTGAATCCTCACGGCCTTCGCCGCACCTTATATACGGTATTACCGGCAGCGGTAAAACTGAAATATACATAAACATGGCGCGCAGCGTTATGGCGCGCGGGAGATCGGTGATCTACCTTGTCCCGGAAATTTCTCTGTCATCGCAGATTTATGAACGGCTTTACCGGGTCTTCGGTGAATCCCTTGTGCTTTATCACAGCATGCTTTCGCCTAACAGGCGTCTTGAGAACTGGATGAAGTTCCGGAGGGGCGAGGCAAAGATCGTAATTGGCACAAGGTCTTCCGTTTTTATGCAGGCGCCCGATCTCGGCCTGATCATAATCGATGAAGAACAGGACGGTTCGTACAAGGAACAGAGCTCGCCAAGGTACAGCGCCCGGCACATCGCATTCTATCGTGCAAAGAACGAGAACGCTCACCTTATTCTGGGGTCGGCGACACCGTCAGTCGAGACGCTCTATGCTGCGGAAAGGGGCGGAATAACTCTGCATACCCTTGATGAGAGGTATGGTAATGCCGCACTGCCCGATGTTGAAATAGTACGCGTAAAGGGAAAAGGGGATGATATTTCGTCCATACTCAAACTCTACACCAAAAGAGCCGTGTCGCAGGGGGGGCAGGCTGTCTACCTGCTGAACAGGCGGGGTTTTTCACCGCTTGTTATGTGTGAAGACTGCGGAGCGCCCGTTGAGTGCAGCCACTGCAGCATATCGATGAATTATCACAGGGACAGGGGGATGCTCTGTCATTATTGCGGGAGCGTGCGCCCTGTCCCGCGTAAATGTGCTGCGTGCGGATCCGAGTCGATTGTGCAGGTAGGGTCAGGCACGCAGAGGATCGAGGAAATGCTGAATTCGGAGTTCCCGGGGTACAGGGTCTTCAGGCTTGACCAGGACACGGCCAGGCGCAGAGAGGCTGTCCCTGACCTGATTGATCTTATGGACAGGAGGGAGATCGATATATTACTCGGAACACAGATGGTGTCCAAGGGTTTTGATTTTCCCGGAATCACGCTGGCTGGCATTTTACTCGCTGATATAGGAATGAACATGCCTGACTTCAGGGCATCCGAGAGGATTGTCTCACTGCTGATACAGCTTGCGGGCAGGTCGGGCCGCGCAGGAGGAGAGAGCAGGGTGGTGATACAGACATTCAACGAGGAGAACGAGATATTCAGCTTTGTCAGGAATCATGATTATACCGGGTTCTACAGAAGGGAACTTGAGACTCGCAGGGCTCTCGGTTACCCTCCATTCGGCCGGGTTGCCAGGATACTTGTCCGGGGTAAAAATGAAGCAGAAGTAATCGAAGCTTCGGGTGAACTGGGGAACGGGATTGACAGCATCATAGCCGGGGGCAGTTTAAGGGTGGAAAAACTTGGCCCCTCGCCGGCGCCATTCACAAAGATCGGCGGCAACTACAGGTACCAGATGATACTCAAGGCCCCGGCTACGGCAGAGTTTGTTCCTGTAATAAGGGAGGCGCTCGAAAATTTCAGGTCGGGCAAGGTGTATGTCGAGGTGGACATTGACCCGGTGGATATGCTATAGGTTTTTGTAATTGATGTCATTCTATCTGGAGCACAGCAGTGTGAAGTATTTCAGGAAAAATTTTTTTAAGATTGCAGGCCGTCGTATTGGCAGCACTGTCGTAAGCTTAATGACGCTGCCAGTGTTATGATTATAACATTTTATATCAGCAGTATGAGATTAAATGCATTTATTTTCCGGCCAGTTTCAGTTCGTTCAGAATTATTGCTTCCAGCATTTCCCTGCCCGGAACACCGTTGAATTCCCTGCCGTTTATGTATACTGTGGGAGTGCCGCTGATTTTCATTTTTTCTGCAAACTCTATGTCCCCGGTTACCTGTGAGGGAAAATCCCCGGCGTCAAAAAGTTCGTTGAATGCTCTAAGTTTTTCTTTTTCAGTGCGGAATCGGGACGATGTTTTATCGGCAAGCATCTTAGCTGTTCCGGCATCGTAGTTTTCTTTTATCGAAGGGTACTCGTTAAAATGCGTAAAAAAATATTCTTCAAAGAATCCTGCTGCTGCTGCTGACTGCATCGATTTTGATGCAGTGCACGATTCGGGGTAGAGCGAATCGTCTAAATATTTATTACAAGTGCTGTCCAGCGGGTAGTGGTAATAGATGAACTGGATATTTCCGCCGTATTTTGCCAGCAGATATTTTTCAGTTTTATAGAACTTGTAGCATGCCGAACAGAGAAAATCTGTAAACACATGAATTTTCACCAGAGGATTGCTGCTGCCCGCTGTCATGGAACTCTCGGGGAACACGATGCCGCTGACCGGGTTCCTGTAGAATGATGCAAGCTCGTGCGTAACCATTTTATCAGAGGGCCTGTTGATCCCCGCCCTTAGCCTGAGCAGCCCTGAGCCCGATACTACGGAAAATCCCGCGAAAAAAACAAATAGCAGAATAAGGGCAAGTACCGCTCTCTGATCCGGGTTTACTGGTCTCATTATGTTTTTAGCTGAGATTAATATTTCTTTCCATGAAAGATATTTTTTTATCATCATCATCAGCAGCACCAGTATGGCGATGGTGACTGCGTATGTTGCAGCGCACAGGTTGCATACGCTTCCGATCTTCAGCATTATTACAGCAAGAATTATGTCTGCCGCGACTCCTGCGACTGTGACAGGCAGGATTAGTCCGCAAATGGCCGCGAAGTATTTATCACCGGCGTAGTCAGCCACAAGAAGCATAAAGGTTATGAACAGGTAGAATAAAAGCCCCATGGCCGCAACAGGTACGCCGAAAATTACAGAATAATCGGACTGGCCCACTGAAATGCAGGGATTAACAAATCCTTTTCCGCAGGCAATTATACCCATGTCCATGTCGGGGTGATAATGCTGGTAGAGCAGTATGGACGAGAGCACTATTCCCGCAGCCGAAATAATCTGTATTAAGTTCAGGTACCTGTTCATTCATGGTCCTCTTTAATTTCAAGATCGACTGTTATTCCGCATAACCTTACGGAGTAACTGCCGTCTGGCTTCTCTTCAAGTCGTTCCAGTATATTAAACGATGGGGATCTTTTAAATTTGGCAACCAGCCTTCTTTTTTTTATCCGGCAGTAGAGAGCATTGTTTTTTCTGCAGAATAACGTTGTCGGGTCAAGCTCTTCATCAGTACCAGAAGAGAGTGTCAGAAAGATCCTTTCGAATGTGCCGAACCCTTCAAAGCGGACACCTGTGACAAAGTATGGCGCATCCTCTACACGAACAGGATAAGTGTAATTGCTGTAATGGATTACGTACTGCCCGTCCGCGGTAATATCTACGGATCTGCTGAAAAAACTTTTTATCTTTTCATTAAGAAAGGGTTCACCGTTGTGGAACCAGTTCCCCTCTTTATCAAGAAAAATGTCATCAATGGTCTGCCCCGTCTCGAGCAGTTCCCTGAGGTATTCGGGAATTTCCGGGTACTTGTCTTCTATGTTGTTCATCACTTTATTTCTCTCTCCAGCACTCTTCCAGTGTATATGTTTTTTGATATTACTGCATTGTTGAAAATTATTATGTTATGTCATTCGAACCCGTTCCACTGCGCTTACTTCGGCAGGCTCAGCACAGGCAGGGTAAACGCCTGTGAGGAGTCTCATACTTTCTGTGAGTTTTAGATTTCTCAGTCTCTATCGCTTCTTCGAAATGTACGATGATAAACTATTCCATGAATCCTTTAGTGATTCATATTACTTTTCATACCCTCGCAAGAGGATCTGTAAGCTTCCTGTGCTCCTCAAGGGCATAGCGGTCGGTCATGCCCGCGATAAAGTCCGTTACTGCGCGGATTATACCGTTGCGCTCGATCTCATCCCTGTGCCTGCCCGGGAGTGTGTCTGGATGCTCGGTGTATATTGAAAACAGGTCGCTGATTACCCTTTGTGATTTTAGCGAGACCCGTGTTACAAGGTAATTCTGGTAAAGGTTGTGGCGCAGGAAACGTTTAAGTTCCTCGTTGGCGCGCGAAACACTTTCAGAAAAACCTGCGAGGCGATCAGACGCTCTTTTCACGTCCGGGTATGAATGGATATTTTTTTCTTCAAGTTTTTTTTCTGTGCAGTCAATCAGGTCCGAAACGAGCAGGTTTATTATGGTGCGGATAATCTCCATGATTGCCGTTTTTTTTGTTTCCGGAAGAGGCCGTCCGTATATATCCACGGCCATGCGCCATATTTCCAGTTTTTTTACCTCGTCGTAGTTAAGTATCCCCGAAGCCATGCCATCGTCAAGGTCATGGTTGTTATAGGCGATCTCGTCAGCGTTGTCTATGATCTGGGCTTCCAGGGAAGGTTGTTCCGCAGGTATAAATGAATCCGATTCAGGCCTGTCATAGGTTCCCGAATGTTTTATTATTCCCTCCCTGGTCTCCCATGTAAGGTTGAGCCCGTCAAAGTCCGCGTAACGTTTTTCAAGTACCTCCACCACGCGAAGGCTCTGCCTGTTGTGTTCAAATCCGCCGTATCCTTCAAGCAGCCTGTTCAGTTCCTTTTCACCCACGTGCCCGAAAGGGGTGTGCCCCAGGTCGTGGGCAAGGGCAATGCTCTCGGCCAGGTCTTCGTTAAGCCGCATTGCCCGGGATATGGCGCGTGCGATCTGAGCGACCTCGATGGTGTGGGTAAGCCTTGTTCTGTAGTGATCGCCCTCGTGGTTTATAAAAACCTGCGTTTTATATTCAAGCCTGCGGAACGCCCGTGAGTGAATTATCCTCTCCCTGTCGCGCTGGTATTCAGTGCGGTATGCGTGGCTCTGCTCGTTATGTTCGCGGCCCCTTGTGGCTGATGAAAGCGCTGCGTACGGGGCGAGTAACTGTTCCTCAATCTGCTGAAGCCGGCTTCTGTCTGTGTTCATCCTGCTACCTGTCAAGTTCGTTCTCGTAGGCCTGTACCGCGGACTTTCTGTTCATCCTGATCTCCTCGTTGGACGGGTCCTCTTCTACACCACGGCCGAAAGCTTCTATTGCCCGCTTGTACTGTTTCATGGCATAGTAGCTTTTACCTATATTGTTGTAGCATTCTGCTGTCATTTTACTGTCGCGTGATGCCTTGATCGACTGGTAGTATGATTCTATGGCCCTTTCATGTATTTCCATTCTGGCATAGACCATGCCCAGGGCCATGAGCGCGTCCGGGTCATCGGGTTTTATCTGCAGCGCTTTCTGTACCATGCCCAGTGCCTCTTTGAATGAGTTTTCATCAGTGCGCCCTGCGCTTGTTATGACCGCCAGGTTGATGTAGGCCTTGCGTGCAAATTCTGACGAGCCGTTAGACTCGATAACGCGCCTGTATGCCTTTTTCGCGTCTTCGTAATCCTTCTGCCTGTGATATATTGTCCCAAGCTTGAAGGTTGATTCCTGGTCTTCCGGCCACTTGTAGGCTATCTCCTGAAATTCTTTTTCGGCAAGGTCGGGGTAACCTTTCTGTAGGTAGTAGTCGCCCAGCATCATCCTGGCTTTTATGTTGCCGGGATTAATCTCTGCTGCCTTTTTCCATGCGTTGACCGCAAGTGCAGGTTTGTCAGAGTGCATGTACGCGAGTCCCAGGTTAAAGTATGCAAGGTCGTCATTGTCCCTGATAGCGTTCGCTGATTCGTAGGCTTTTATCGCGTCATCAAATCGCTGCGCATCGTCAAGTATGTTTCCCATGTTAAGGTACGCGATTCGTGCGTTCTCTGTGGCCGGCTGTACCTGTGTAACCTTTCTGTACGCCTCGTACGCTCGGTCAAGGTCACCCTGTGAATAATAAATTTCTCCCATTCGCGAAAGAATTCTGACATCACGTCCCTTCTTCTCCAGCACTTTCCCGTATGACCTGAGGCTCCTGTCATAGTCCTTTAAACTGAAGTATGATTCTCCCAGGTTCTCAAGTATTTCAGTGTCGTCCTGCCCCAGCCGTTCAGCCACTTCAAACTGTTTTAAAGCTTCGCCGTTTTTACCCTGGCGCAGGTATGCCACTCCAAGGTTGTAGTGTGCCAGTGCTTCGGCAGGACGAAGCTTCGCGGCCTGTACAAGGTACTTTTCGGCAAGATCAAACATGTTGCTTTCAAGGAACTCTGCGCCCAGCCTGGAGTATGACTTGTAGGCGATTTCGCCTATTCCGTCAGAATCGGCAGCCTTCTTTAAATATTCAAGCGCCTGGAATCGTTCCCCCTTTTTGAACATGAACATTGCCATGTTGTAGAGAAGGGCGGGGTGGTCTGGATTAATCTTAAGTCCGCGTTCGTAAAACCTGATGGCATCATCGTAACGCGTAAGGTTGAAGTTTATGTTACCCAGAAGCAGCATCGGGTAGACATCCGCAGGAGACATGTCTGAAGCCTGGAGCGCGTGTTTTGCCGCGTTCTCGAAGTCATTCATTTTGCTGTATGTACGCGCCATTGAAAGATAGATTTCGGGATTGTTTTTGTCATAACCAAGGGCCCGTTCAAAATAACGTATCGCGCCGTCAAAATCGGCCTTGGTGTCTGCAATTATGCCCAGGTAGAGCAGTGCAATGGCCTTGTCACGGTCGGTGGCATTTGATTCAACAACTTCAGTAAACTCAGTGATTGCATTTGCCAGGAATCCGCTTTTGTAGCTTTCGATTGCTTTTTTAAGTGTCTGATTGGATGTCTGGTAATCCCGCATGGCCTGCGAACCTGAACCGGGCATCACTTCGTTTCCCGTCACGATGTTCGCGCCCTGGCCCTGGTTCTGCACCTGGCCTCCGGATGCCCGGCCTTTGTAGAAGTAGAGGAACAGCACTGCTGATAATGCAATCACTGCGATCAGTGAAAGTATAATTATAATGTATTTCTGGTTTACAGGGGCAGTGCCCGCAGCCTTGCGGATTTTTTCTATGCCGCTTATCCTGTTGCGGGATATTGATTCATCATCTTCCGGCATGTTCCTGTTTTTTCGTGGTAGTAGCACTGGTCGTTTCACTCCTCGTTGAGTTCATGTTTCTTCACAGCGTCGAGTATACCGTTTATAAACTGCCCCGAGTTTTCACCGCCGAAGGTTTTTCCGAGTTCAATGCTCTCGTTTATTGTGACAACGGTCGGTATATCGGTCATAAACATCATTTCAAAAATTGCGAGCCTGAGTATTGATTTGTCTATTACAGTAAGACGTTCCGGTTTCCAGTTACGGGAATAATCCCGTATGAGTGAATCAATTTTTTCCAGGTTGGTGACAGTCCCTTCGACCAGGAGTGAGGCAAAATCCTTTACCTCGTCCGGTATGCCGCCGTCTATCCATTCGAACTGCGTGATGCTCTTGACAGGGGTTTTCCCCACTTCGTACATGTAGAGTCCCTGCAGAGCGTGTTCCCTTGCCCGACGCCGCTGTCCCATCAGCTGATCTGTCTGAAAAGGCTGGCCATCTCAATGGCTGACATGGCAGCGTCAAATCCCTTGTTGCCCGATTTTGTTCCCGCGCGCTCTATTGCCTGCTCAATACTGTCGGTTGTCAGCACTCCGAATATGACCGGGATCTCGGCAGTCATGCTTACCTGCGCGACACCCTTTGATACTTCTGCTGAAACATATTCAAAGTGCGGTGTCGAACCCCTTATTACTGTGCCCAGACAGATTACAGCATCGTATTTTTTTGACTGCACCAGCCTCTTTGCCATGGCCGGTATTTCGAATGCGCCGGGGACCCATGCCACGGTAATATTATCCTCGTCGGCGTTATTGCGTTTAAGACAGTCCACTGCTCCGCCAAGAAGTTTTGCTGTAATGAATTCATTGAAACGGGAAACGACTATGCCCACTTTAAGTCCTGTTGCGTCAAGTTTTCCTTCGATAGTTTTCATCTTTTACCTTTATCAAGTTGTTATTCGTATTCAAAAGATTTTTTAAGCCTGAACTTTTTTAATCTGCCAAGTATTCACAGATAAAAAGCGTTGCAACTGTAATCTGCTGCACGGGTCCGGTAAAACAGAGGGTTTATTGGCATTGCCAGGAACAACGGCATTATAAAATATTCTTGAAAACCCCGTTTCGTTGCCCTTTTTACCGCACTCTGTGTGGTGTGGCAAAATTTTTTTAAAAGTAACAGTTATTAATATTAGAGGGGATTTAAAATGGTAAGAGTCAAGCTTTTTTTAGCCCGGTTAAATACTCCTTTGGATAGATAAAAAATTATAAAAATTGCAGATTTTTCTATTATTTTTTACCTGGAGGCATCCCCGGAACGTATTAATTTCAGCGGCATTGCTTGACAGGATATATCGCCGTATTATACTCAGGGGTAAGGAAATGACGAATATGGCATCAAGGTTTACAAAAGCGGATATGGAGCAGATGGCTAAGTATCTCACAGAGATTTTCCCTGTGCTCAAAAGCGGGCATGGTGCGAGGCGTGGTTCTCAGGCTTATGACATGGAACTGCGCGAACGTACAATAAGGGTCGAGGAGGAGCTCAGGCACCAGCGGGAACTTATGATGGAGATGTTCGCAAATATGAAAACCCAGTTTTCGTATATTGAAAAGCGTTTTGAACAGGTGGACAAACGTTTTGAAGACATCAGGGCAGACATGAATACAAGGTTTGAACAGGTTGATAAAAAATTCAGCATGATGATGTGCTTTACAGGTATAGGACTTTCTTTAACTACAACTTTTATCACAACAATGATGGTGATAATTATAAAATAATTAATCAGAAGTTTTGCAGAACTCCCTTTCGTGTATACAGGCAAGCCCCTGCGGGAGCTTTTTTTAAAGGGATTTGCCCTGTGCCCGGTTTAAATTCTGATCTGCACTCAGTTTATTGTTTTATCACCTGATACATCTCACAGGGGGATTAATCCTGCGCGGAATAAAAAACCCGGCTTTTGCCGGGCTTTTTTATGGAACAATGGCAGGAATTATTTCCCGCCGGTCATCATTTTCTGTACCATCTCGATTACAGCTCTGGTCTGAGGGCTTGTAAGAACCTGGCACAGCCCGTCCTGCCAGTTTTCGTTATCAAGCCTGTATCTCATCTGTGAGGAGATGGGGTATCTGAGGCAGTATTTTATGTTAGAGAATGCATGACCCGGCTGGTCCCACCAGGCGCAGACTTTTTTCTTTGCAGCTGCGATCAGTTCGGCTTCGGGAACAATTTCGTCAACCAGGCCGATCTGTTTTGCGCCGTCAAATCTGTACATTTCGCCGTTATACATTACGTCACGGACTGTCCGTTCGCTGTTACAGCCTGAGCGCACAAGTTCCATTTCGGCGATTGTAAGGGACATACCGATTTTTATTTCTGTCATGCCCATTTTTGCCTTCTGGTTGTCTGTGGCTATCCTGTAGTCGCATCCCATGGCAACAATGAATCCACCCGCTGTACAGTGGCCGTTAATTGCCGCAATTACAGGTTTGGGGCAGGTAAAAATTTCGTAGAGCATCTCCTCTTCTGCGTTGAAAAATTTAAGCACATCCTCGCGGCCTTTGAATCCGAGGAAAGTGGGCAGGTCAAAACCTGAACAGAAGAATTTGCCTTCGCCCGTAAAGATCAGGCCCTTGAGCGAGTCATCTTCGCGCACTTTTTTAACAGCGTCCCTTATGCTTACAAGGCTGTCAAAGTTCATGGAATACGTCGGCGCGTTCGCATACTGAGCTATGAGAATATTATCCTCGATGATATGTTTAACCATATTGCTACTCCTTTATCTGAATCTGGCGGTCTCTTTATTTAATGCTATGGGCTTATAAAAATGCAGGGGCCGTATAATACAAGAAAAAAATCATTTTTCTTTTAATTGATTTTTATGCGGCCGTTATTCATAATTGTGTATATTAGCGGTTTTATTATATGATACATGTAGAATCAGTGACAAAAAAATTCAGTAGCGGCACCGAAGCCCTTTCCGGAGTATCATTTGAAGTCGGGGCAGGTGAGGTAGTGGGGCTGCTTGGCGGTAACGGAGCGGGCAAGACCACCTGTTTCAGGATACTTTCCGGGCTAATGAGGCCCACTTCGGGCAGGTGCCTTGTGTGCGGAAGCGATGTGCAGGCAGAAACGCTCAGGGCCAGGCAGGTTGCCGGTTTTCTTCCCGGTTCTGACCCGGGGCTTTATGACAGGCTTACAGCCCTGGAGAACATAATATATTACGCGCAGCTTTACGGCATGGACCGTGATTATGCCATGCAGAGGGTGTCGGATCTTTCATCACTTCTTGACATGCAGAGCTTTATGAACAGGCGTACCGTAGAGTTTTCCCGAGGCATGAAACAGCGCACCGCGATTGCCCGTGCGTTTATCCATGATCCCGATGTAATCCTGCTGGACGAGCCCTCAACCGGCCTTGACGCAGCATCCGCCGCTGCAATACACCGTCTTATAGCAGGTTCGGCAGATTCAGGGAAGGCGGTGCTTCTTTCGTCACATAACGTCCACGAAATAAACAAAATGTGCAGCAGGGTGCTTATACTTAACCGCGGGATGATCGCTGAATCCGGAACAATAAAATCCATTGAAGAGAGGCATGCCATGGATTTCGAGTCGGTATTCCTTAAACTTACGGGTAACGCCGTATGAGACTGAGGATAGTGTCCGCAGTATTTCGCAAGGAGGTTGCCGACATTTCGCGCGACAGGCGTGCGCTTGTTATCTCCGTGCTCATACCGCTGCTGCTTTTCCCTCTTTCATTTTACGCTATGAATCTTAATCTTAAGAAGACTGCGCGCTCGCTCGAGGGGAACATACCGGTTTACGCTGATATTCCGGACAGCACAATCAGGTCATATATTATGCAGGATGGCAGACTGTTCATCGCTGAATCCGCAAATCCATCCTCCGATCTTGCTTCAGGTGCGATCGCGGCCATAATAGAACACCTTCAGGTGCCCGGGACCGGGCGTACTGCGATTCGCATAACATCTGATAATACAAGCCAGTATTCAACTGCCGCAGGCGAAGTGATAAACAGCATAATCAGCGGATTTATCAGTGTGGAAAAAAAACCGGGTGAAATCAGCGGATCAACTGATATAATCAGGCATACTCTCGTTGATGCAGAGGCGGGGGCCGGCATCTCTCTGCTTCAGCTGCTTGTCCCGATGCTTGTGCTTGTTTTTTCGGCGGCGGCCCCTATGGCTGTTTCAGCCGATCTCTTTGCAGGTGAGAGGGAGCGCTGCACCCTTGAACATCTGGTAAGTGTACCCGTAACCGGCAGCGAGCTTGTTGCG
>JAAYBQ010000093.1 GCA_012730035.1 Spirochaetota bacterium | reverse complement strand
ATTACCGGATCAATGAAAAACTTTTACGTTCATTCTTATAAAAAAGTTAAAAAGTACTCCAAGAAGAAAAAGCGATATGTCCGGGTATGGAAAAAATCATCAAGTAAATTTACATTTGATTATGGAATATATATTGTAACTCTTGACAAAAACAGGAGAGTTGTTAAAGCAGAACGTGTATCATCTGTGTACCTAAACCCTGAAAGATACCAGAATCAGCAGTACCTTAAGAATTCATACTTTGCAGAAACTGAACGACAAAAAGACTTTTAGACAAACACTCTGGGCCGGAAAACCGTACAATTTTTTCGGTGATTACCTGTTTAATAAATATTCATTCAGGGTGCTCAAGCTTCCTGTAAACGCGGGTCTGTCGTGTCCCAACAGGGATGGAACTACCGGTACCGGGGGCTGTATATTCTGCTCTGAAGAAGGTTCTGCATCACCCACTACCAGAGGTATCAGTTCACTGACTGCGCAAATGACCAATGCAATTAATACTTTTCGCCGGTCTTACAAAGAGACAAAATACATTGCTTATCTTCAGGCTTATTCTAACACATACTCTGATATTGATATACTAAAAAAAATTTACGACCAATGTACATCATTCCCCGGAATTACAGGACTTATGATAGGAACGCGGCCCGATTGCATAAATGAAAATATCCTTCAACTTATTAAAAGTTACGACAGGCCGGGATTCGAATTATGGCTTGAACTTGGTCTGCAGTCTGTTCATGATAAAAGTCTAACTTTTCTTGAGCGTGGCCACACATGGGAACAGACTATGAGCGCGATAAGACTTGTTTCAAAATTTGATATTAATTTATGTACACATGTAATTCTCGGTATTCCTGGTGAAAGCTGGTTTGAGATGATGCACACTGCCGAAGTTATATCCGCGCTTGACGTTAACGGTGTAAAGATACATCACCTGCATGTAATCAAGGGAACACCTCTTGAATTAATTTATCACAAAAATAATATTAAACTTCTTTCACTGCGCGAATATATTTCTATATTATGTGATTTTATCGAACGCCTGAGACCTGATATAACGATACACAGGCTTGCGGGAGACAGCCCTGAAGATAAACTTCTGGCACCTGCCTGGGGCCTGCATAAGGGCACTGTGCTTCAGGCCGTAACTGATGAATTCAACAGGCGATCCACATACCAGGGATTTCTCTATCCTGATAAAGGAGAACTTTTGTGAAAGTAGCTGTTGCAATGAGCGGAGGAATCGATTCAGCAGTAGCTGCGATCCTGCTCCGGGAACAAGGCTATGAAATTGCAGGTATTACAGCAAGGTTCCTGCCTCACAACGAAGAAAATGACAGGTTATTTGACATCGCTCTTAATGACGCAAAATTTACATCTTCACTTCTTTCAATACCACATCATATTTATGATTTTTCAGAAGAATTCACAAAGAAAGTAATAGAACCATTCTGTAGTGCTTACCTGCAGGGGCAAACCCCCAATCCCTGTATAAATTGTAATCATCTTCTGAAATTTACGGTGCTTCTTGATGAAGCGAAAAGACTGGGATACAATTTTTTTGCTACCGGCCACTATGCTAATATCAGACTGCATGAAAACAGATACTCTGTTTCGATGGGTACAGATATTAATCGTGACCAGTCATATTTCCTCTGCAGGCTAAGCCAGGAACAGCTTACACATGTTCTATTCCCTCTTGGGTCTATGACAAAATCTGAAACCAGACAGATTGCATTACAAAATGGTATTAAATTTCATGATAAAGCTGACAGCCAGGAGATATGCTTTATTCCTGACGATGATTACATATCGTTCATAGAAGAAATATCCGGCTATAAACCTGAACCTGGTATTATAACTGATAATGCAGGTAAAGAAATAGGAAAACATGCAGGAATTCACCGTTATACAATAGGACAGCGAAGAGGCCTGGGCATTTCATCTCATGTGCCTCTTTATGTAACAGCTATAGACCTGGCAAACAACAGGATAATAGCCGGCCCACGTGAAGAACTTTTTGTAACTGAACTGGAGACTTCAGATGCATTTAACATGAAATACATAATCACAGATCCTGTACTCGCGCTTATAAAATCCCGATCAACCCAGATACCTGTTCCGGGTACTGTAACCGGTAACGGAAGCAGTTTTAATGTTAAGTTTGATGAACCGCAGACAGGTATATCACCCGGGCAGACAGCTGTTTTTTATGATGAAGAGGGTGATATAACAGGTTGCGGCACCATAGCAAGGGCTTATGCCTGATTTTAATCAGTGTTTTTTTTCCTGAGCGTGGGGATGACACTCGTTGTAAATTTTTTTTAACCTGCTTTTGGTCGTGTGTGTATAAATCTGAGTTGTGGAAAGACTGCTGTGGCCGAGCATCTCCTGCACTGCCCGAATGTCTGCCCCCCTGTTTAAAAGTTCCGTGGCAAAACTATGTCTAAGAGTATGAGGTGTAAGTTTATGAGAAAGCCCGGCGTCCCTTCCCCGCCTGATAATTATTGCGTACATGCCCCTGATACTTATCCTGTCACCTGATCTGTTTAGAAAAATTGCATCGTTGGTCTTCAGTTTCTGCTCTTCCAGAAGTTTAATATAGTGTATCATACAGCTGCAGGCCTCTTCTGTAAGAAAAACTATTCTTTCAGAACTCCCCTTGCCTGTTACTTTAAGCCTTGCTGATTTAATGTCAAGATCTGTCATTGATGCAGATTGAAGTTCTGAAATTCTGCACCCTGTCGAAAAGAAGAGAGAGATGATTGCCTTATCCCTTGCATCAAAAATATCAGCTACTGGAAAATTCACAAGACTTTCATATTCCTTAAGGTAGAGGAATTTTGGAAGACGTGTTTCACGCCTGGGGAAAGTAAGTCTGCGTGCGGGATTCGCTTCTATAATATTCAAACGATACAGATAAAGGAAAAATGATTTGATCGATGCTATTTTACGTTCAATAGTGGATTTTTTTAATCCGCGCTGATAACAATAGTCAAAAAAATCCCTTAGATCACTAATTGTAATTGTTTTAATATCGGGTTCACCATTTAAAATGATGCAGTCAAGTTCATAATAGCCTGTGAAACTTTCAGGCATGCCCGTACCGGTAAGAAAGTCGGACAGCTGCCAGAGATCGCGGTGATATTCTTCAACCGTTTTTAATGAATAATTTTTTTCGATGCGTATGTAATCCGAAAAAGCATCTATTTCAGGATACATTACTGTTCAGTATCCTCATCGGGCTGCGCAACAGGTGTTTCTTCATCAAGAAGTTCGAGCCTGAAACCGCAATCCTGGTTATGGCATACCAGTTCTTCGCCTCTGCCCTTTATCTTTCTGGTGAAAAGCAGTTTACCGCACTTGGGACAGTTTTTGTCAGATGGTGTTTCGCGAGTCAGAAATTCACATTCCGGGTAATTGCTGCAGCCGTAAAAAACACCGCGGCCGGTCGAAGAGGATCTCTTAATCACATTGCCTTCGCAGCGTGGACACTTGCCAAGGGGAAGGGATTTGGAATTCCTGCATTCAGGGAACCCGGTACATGCCAGAAAAAATCCGAACCTTCCCAGTTTTTTTACCATTTTTTTACCGCACTTTTCGCAAACAAAGTCGGTCTCTTCGTCAAGTATGCCCTTCATCTCTTCGATATTATGTTCAGCTTTGTCTACAAGTTCCTTAAACGGGCCGTAAAATTCCTCGAGCATGTCTGACCAGTCTGTTTCTGCACTTTCGACTCTGTCGAGCTTCTCCTCCATACCTGCAGTAAAATCAATTGAAACAAGCGGCGCGAAATTTTCTGACATAATATTATTTACAATTTTGCCAAGAATTGTCGGCACCATCTGTCTGCCGGAACGGACTATGTAATACCTTTTAATGAGAGTATCAATCGTCGGGGCATAAGTCGAAGGTCTGCCTATTCCGGATTCTTCAAGGAATTTAACGAGCGACGCATCATTAAACCGCGGCGGAGGTGTTGTAAAATGCTGTTCAGGTTTGTACTCGGTTACAGTAACTGTATCACCTTCTTTTAATGCGGGTAAAACATTCTTTTCTGTTCTTGATGTTTTTTCGATTTCGGTGAATCCTTTGAAGATCACACGATTACCACCTGCCCGGAATGTATAATCGCTGTTTTCCAGGTTGACTGTTATTACTTCCGAGAGTTCAGGAGTCATCTGGGAGGCTATAAACCTTCGCCATATCATGTCATAAAGTTTGTACTGGTCACGTGTAAGATCATCTTTTATTGAATCGGGTGTTCTGTTCACATCTGCGGGCCTTATAGCCTCGTGAGCATCCTGAGCGTTCTTTTTCATTTTAAAGAAATTCGGTGTATCTGGCAGAAATTCCGGTTTAAATGTTGCCCCGATGTATTCCCTGACCATTTTGAGTGCATTTTCAGCAACCCTGGTAGAGTCTGTTCTCATGTACGTGATTAGTCCTGACGGACCGTAACCCTTCAGGTCAATTCCTTCGTATAATTGCTGTGCGACCATCATTGTTTTTTTTGATGTAAAACCGAGCCTGTTCGCCGCATCCTGCTGAAGTTTGCTTGTTGTGTATGGCGCCGGTGCTTTTCTTTTTCTGTCGGTTTTTTTTATTTCGGCAACCTTCAAATTTTTGCCGTTAACAGCTTTCAGTATTTCATCAACTTCAGATTTTGATTCGGGTTTGATTTTTTCATCTTTGTATGATACGAGGGCTGCGCTAAATGTTTTACCTTGAGCCTCACAAATAGCAT
>JAAYBQ010000092.1 GCA_012730035.1 Spirochaetota bacterium | reverse complement strand
TGAGATTTTACTTATTTTTATTTTTTTGAATTTTCTTTACGGCAAACCGTTCGCGCTTGCTGCCGGATTATCGCTGACAGCACTTCTCACGATGCATGTAATTATGCTGTTTAACGAAAACCCGGTAAACAGAAAAATTCAGCTGCTGCTGATGGATCTACACATTGCCTGGTGCGTTGCCTTTGTTGTTATACACATGGTTCCCGGTTTGCACCTGTCATTTTTTGACATCGCTGCAGCGGTTTTTCGCGCCTTTGCCGCAGCGGTTGAACTCCCGGTTATTCTGCTTGTCACATCTGACAGATCGGGGCATTGATTAGATTCGCGGCGTTCAGTTGAGTATCTGCTCGCGCTGTTCGGGGCTGATGAATTTTATGTAGATTTTTTTATAGATAAAAAGGTTTACAAGATCGGGATCGAGTTTGTTGGCCCCGGCCTCCTCCTGCAGTATACTGATGACCCGGTCAATGGGGACCGACTTTTTATACGGCCTGTCCTGAGCTACGAGAGCGTCGAATATGTCTGCAATTGACATCATCCGTGACTGAAGAGATGTGGCATCACGTCCCTTCAGTTTGTCGGGATAACCGGTCCCGTCCAGCTTTTCGTGATGGCGAAGTGCGATTTCCGGAATACGCCTGTATTCGGGAGGCCATGGGATCTTGCTCACGAACTTATAGGTCTCAATGACGTGGCTTTCTATTTCGCTGCGTTCCTCGTTGTTAAGGCTTCCGCGTTTGATCATAAGGTTGGTGCGGTCAGACAGTGTCAGTATGTCGATTTTGCCGCCTGAAGGATCAATGCATTCAAGCCCCTCTATCTCGGCAAGTATCTCTTTGAGAATGGCTTCGGGGTCTCTGTCCGTAATTGTGGGCTCATTTAACTGTACAAGTATATCTTTGATCTCCCTGATACGGTCCAGGCGCATGATCTTTTCTTTGCGTAGTATTTTTATGTCATCGGTGGAGTACGTTCCATTGAGACGGGTAAGAGAATCTAGCATCTCGATTTCCCTTGTGTCATACCCGAGTTCCATGAATCTGTACAGGTAATCAATACGCAGTTTCAGGTTTTCCAGGTCCTTGGGGTATAGCTTCTTGGCTTTCTGAAAAATGTTCAGGTCAATGTAAACCTTGCCGAAATCGTGTAGCAGTGAGGCGAATTCAAGTTCCCGTATGTCATTCTCGCTGAAATGAAAAGTGCCAAGATAACCGGTTGTCACTTCATTAACGGCAAGGGCGAGCTCTTTGCATATTGCGGCAACACGGAATGAATGACCCGAAGTTGCCGGGTCCCGCGATTCTATGGCGGTTACTGAAGCCTTGACAAATTCTTCAAACTGCATCTGTATCTGGTTGATCAGTCTGTTATTTTCGATGGCAACAGCAGCCTGTCCTGCAATAGCCTCCATAAGGCTGTTGTATCTTTCGTCGAACGTTACAACGTACTCATCAAAATCCTTAAGTGTATCAAGCTGTATTTCGAATGCCTCGTTTTCGAATTTTTTTGCCGGGTTGTGGCTCTCTTTGCTGTTTAAGAGCTGTATGACTCCTATGATTTCGTTCAGGTGATTTTTCATGGGAACAACAAGCTGCGAGCGGCTTATGTAGTTATGCTGCCTGTCGAAATATGGATTGAATTTATATGGTGCAAGTTCGGATAATTTGTACGCATCGGGTATGTTAAGAACTTCGCCTGTTACCGCAACATAACCGGAAATAGATTTAGTATTCATATCCATTACGAATTCCTCGAGAGGAATTACCCGTGAAAAAGTATGTGAATACTTGAACCGCAGCCGTTTGGTGCCCGAATCATCCTCTTCAACGAGATAGATGCTGCCCGCGTCAGCTCCCGTAATTTTTTTGCTGAGATATAGTATAAGGCGCAGCAGTTTCTCCATGTCCTTCTCCCCGGAGAGTGACTTGCCGATGTTGATCAGGTCCTCCTGGTCGCGCTGTGCGTCAACCAGTCTGTTGTAGTACCAGATTTTCTTCTGCTCATTCTGAAAATATTTTTCAAGAATAGAAAAGGATTTATCTATAATAAACCTCATCTTGGCATCGCTGACTTTTGAGGGAAGAAAATCGCATATATGATAAAGTCGGTCAAGGTTCTGGTCAATTAGTTCCCTGTCATTGCCTATAAGAAGCATCTGGTAAAAGATTCTTGAATAGTCAACCAGGTTAAGGTGCTTGTAGACATCCTTGTAGAGTGTCATGGGGATAACCAGGACAGTAAAAAGAATCAAGTCTTCAGATTCGAGCATGAAAGAATCGATCATATCAACAGGATTTTCACAATAAGCAACTTCGACATTGATCCCTGAAGGCATTATGACTGAGTCCCGCACAGCTTCAGTGATTATGATTTTTTTTACAACGTTTTTTGTATCCTGCTTCATCCTGTCCCCGGGACAATCTCTGCGTTATTTTATCATGGTAATTATACTGTATTAAAATATGGATTTTGCGAGTAAAACCTATTTTTTTACAGTATATTTGAGCTAAAAATTATCTTATTAATAAAATACATACGGGTGGATTATTTGCAAGTAAATAATTTTGTATATTGCCAGGAGTTCTACAGACCGGCCGATATTCTTGCTGCAAGATTCCGCAGAGCTACGGGTATGTCTGCTTCGTTATTTACTGTTTCAGAGATGTGACTTAGCACCTGCGAATTAGAGCTGCTTATAATTTTAGCAGATATACGCCAGCTTGCGCCTGATTTTTCATTGAGCATGATGATTGATATGCTTAATATTTTTTCAGACACATGGTATCTGTCAAGCATGTCAAGCTTAATGGCTGCTCTTCGTCCAGCTGTGCGCTGCAGTTCTTTAATAACTGTGCCGGTGTATAAGGAAAGGGTCGTGCGGGAAACATCATCCATCTCTACCGGTGCAACAGCCAGCGCGTATGTTATCAGCTGTGGTGCTTCCACGTTTTTTTTGTCAACGGCAGTTGTATCTGCGGGTGATGTGAGTTCACTTTTATCAGATTCAGTCTGCGGTGAAGAAAGGTAACGGGCGATTTTTACTGTGCCGTAGATTCCGGCTGCGGTAATTCCCCCTGCTCCGATTGCGATGGCTGCTGTTACTGCGGCCGCGCTCTTTGATATTGAGATCGGGATGCCGAATTTTTTTAACCAGAGGAAAAATGAAACAACGACAGTTGTGTACAGTGCGGACCGTGCATCTTTTTTCAGAATTGCAACAAGGGAGTCTCTGCGCGACTTTTCCATGGAGAGCCGCACATCCGGGGACGCAGGTTCAGACAGCTCATACCTGTTTATTAATGCCTTGAGAATTTCGTCATTTTTCATAGCAGTTCTTCCAGCCTGCTTATACCCTTTTTCTTGAGGTAATCAATAATCCTGTCCGCTACACACTGGTATTTATAATAAACCTGGTGTTTTTTTATGCCCAGCAGCCGGGAAACCTCTTCATGGGTATAATTATTTATCGCGATAAGTCTGTATATGATACGATCCCTTTCGTCCCTGAAATTCTCCGAAGCCTCAAAAGCCTCCTGCAGTACAATCCGCGTATCACGGAATCCGTTTACATACCCGGAATTTATGTCATTGTCAAGTTCGTCAAAGTTTTCAGTATTTTTTCTATAATGTTCCATGATGACATTTTTAAGAGTACCATAAAGCCACTGCCGGGGGTTATCAACAGCATCCATCTTTTGATAAAAGCGCAGGAATACCTCCTGTGTCAGGTCACCCGTTATATGTACGTCATGAACATTTGAATAAATTTCATGGTAAATTGACGGGTACAGATCACTGTAGAGTTCGCTGAATTTTTTAGTCCTGTCTGAAAAAAATGCATTCATGTTTATCCGGAAATTCCGTCTGCTTTCAATTATACTTCTGCCTGTAACCACGGCAGGCTGTTAACAGTATTTTTAACCGGTACGGTCAGCAGCCTGCCGTTGCTGATTCAAAAAAGCATCTTGAGACCAATGCCTGCAGTAAAAAACTGGCCAGCCCTGATTTTTTCGAAAAATAGATTATATTGCGATAATATGACTATATACCATCTGTCGTAAAGCAGAATATCAAGCTCGGCTCTTGAAACCATGGAAATATTGTAATACTGGTTTTTACCCTCCTGCCAGTACAATCCGTCAGATTCAACAGAACCGTCGGATGATACTGCAGAAAAAACATAGCCTGCACCGGCTGCGGGTATAAAATCCAGGTTACCGGCAAGCCTGAATTTATACGAAGCACACAAATAGGCCGGCAGCATGTAAAAGTATTCCAGGGAATCTCGTGCAGTATTGAAAATATAATAACCTGTTATTCCCTGAATACAGACTGGAGCATCAAAAGGAAAATTAAACTGGATAACAGCCTGCAGGCCTGTGCCGCTGTTCACCATATCGTGGAGCTGGGAAAACGGCTGAAGATAGCATGCCTCAATCGTAATGTCAGGGCTGCCGGACAGATTGTAGTATCCCAGATAGTGACGTTCAATAGCTACAGCCATGATCTCAATGGTTTCATCAAGTTTTTCAATGCGGGTTATTTTACGCCTGGTGTTAAATTCAATTTCGCCGGTTGAGGAGTTAAGCACCTTTACGTCGATGATGTATGAATCGATGTAAGTTATGGACCCGACAATTATTTTATCAACATTCAGAATCCTGCCGAGCCTGGCAACCTGTTCGGAATCTATGGTGTTAAACTCTTCGAAGCCATGCTGCCGTGCTATCCTGTCCATCTGGCTTTTTTCCATCATGGTAAAAAGCCCTGTGTTGAACAGACCTTCTGAGAGCATGTCAACGCACGCCTTGCCGTATGTCGTTTTTGTGTTATCGGCACGGAACTCCATTATGGCCATGCTGATTTTTTTTGTATTTTCAGCATTGGCCATGCACGCGAGGGAGATAAATATAAGCAGTATTAAATTTTTTTTTGTCACTGTGACGTCCACCCCTCTGCGTGCCGACGCGACATGACCGGCTTTGCAGGATATAAGGTTATAAAATTATATTAATTTTTTATGATTATATATGATTCGTCAATTTTTTTTCGTTAAGCCGGCCGGCGCAGGGGCGGTTAAAAAATGGATAAAATTCTTGTGTTTTTTTTGGGGCATTATAAAGATGAACATCCGGGCCGGTCATATTCGACATTACGTGGTGTCTGTTTCTACGGAAAACATTTTAATGAAGACATAATATTCATGTTACAGGGGGCATGAATGAGCGGTTTAAAGTTTTCATTTATTGTTCTGTCTATACTGTCATTAAGTGGCGCGTTTACAGCATGTTCTGAAGGTATAATGGGGCAGCAGTGGAGGTGTGGGGAGAATGATATAATATTAGGTTTCAAGGTTTCTTATGATTCAAACAAAGCAACTAGCGGCAGTGTTCCAGTTGATGACATAATTTATCAGACAGGCGATGAAGTTATAATAAAAGGTAATCCAGGTAGACTGATCAACGGGGATTTATGTTTAAAAGGCTGGTATGTCTTAGACGAAGGTGTTGAGACATATTATACGGTTGGAAACAAATATAGAGTGGTCGATAGGGATTTGACTTTAACCGCT
>JAAYBQ010000091.1 GCA_012730035.1 Spirochaetota bacterium | reverse complement strand
TCTGCGTTAATGCCTCACATGCCATGACCATTATGAGGGAGTGCGGCGCAAAGGAGGGGGGCATACTCGATGTCAGAATTACACGCGAAGAGCGTACCTCAAGGGAGAACACGGGCCTTGCGGGATCTTTTATACGCATAGACATAAGCGACACGGGCGTGGGCATGGACGGGGATACTCAAAAACGCATATTTGAACCCTTTTTCACAATGAAAAAGAAGGAATCGGGTACCGGGCTGGGGCTTTCGACGGCCTACGGATTTATCGGCAGGGTCGGCGGATTTATAGAAATCAGATCTGAAATAAGCAGAGGGTCGGTGTTCAGTATTTTCCTGCCTGAATATTCCGGAGAACTTACACAGACAAAGAGGGATAACAGTAAAAAGGCAATGCTAAAGGGCAACGCTACGCTTCTGCTTATTGATGACGAAAAGGCCATACTCGGAGTGGCCGAAGACACGCTCGTTCAGTGCGGCTACAATGTTCTGACAGCGCAGGATGGCATAAAGGGCCTGGCTCTGTTCGGCCAGAACATGCAGACCATAGACCTTGTGCTGCTCGATATATCCATGCCGTACATGTCCGGACTGGAGGTTTTTGATCGGATAAAAGAGATGAACTCTTCGGTAAAAGTACTTCTCAGTTCGGGATATCCCGACGACGAAAGGGTGGCCGGCGCAATGGCAGGTGGAGCGTCGGGATTCATTCAGAAACCTTACACAGCAAGTGAACTTTCACGCAGAATTCACCAGATACTTAATCAATAACTCCGGTTATTCCATCAGCAACGCATGACAGCCCGGGTCCCGGCCTACCTCTGCACCCTCTTCATTCCCGGAAAATACCTTAATGCAAGCACAAACATCAGCAGTACACCAACAGCGACTTTAACCGCGAATACCACTGCGTAAACATGGATGGCGTTAAACAGGCAGAACACGCATACGAACATTGAATAGAGCTCTTTGCGTGTAAGGTACTGAAGGTAACGCGTAGCGCGAGCAAGGTAATCGGTCTGCGGGAGTACATCGATAAACTCCCGGTTGAACGATGCCATAGACATGGATTCACTGTAACGCCGCATAAAATATATTATTATGGCAAACATCACAGCCACACCTCCCACAAGGACTGTCATGGTCAAAATAAATACAGCGGTAGAATAGTTAATAAAGACCTTTGACAACGCGGTAATTATAAGCGCGACAGCAAGCATCTGGTCACTGACAGTGTCAAAGAGCCCCCCCAGCTTTGAAAAACGGGTTGTCATTCGCGCGACCTCACCGTCGCATCCGTCAACAACAGAGCACGCCTGAACCAGTATGCCACCTGCCGCCTGCTCCATGTGGCCGCCTGCAGCTATAAGGTAGATCGAAAGGGCTCCCATCAGAAAATTCACAAAGGTGATCACATTGGGGATTACACGGAACCTGGCAAGCACCAGGCTCATTGGTATGGATATGCGCTTGTTTATATTCTGCGCGATCTTACCACCTGACCCTGTGCGTATTACCTCAATGGCATATTTTCGCAGAGCGATAAAATCAGCGTCATCGCGAACCTCGTGCTGATCATCCCTCGCAACAGGTTCAAGTATGCCATCTTTAGTGGTAAAATTGCCGTCAGGATCGCTGAATGCCGCGAAGAGTATAAACTGGTTCGCGGTCATCGAAAGGTATTCACTGTGGCTGCACCTGCCTGTTACAATTTCAATTCCGGAGAGCGGGGCCACATGCCTGCGGACTTTTTTTTCAAAGAACTGCATATCGGATTCGTTCAGGTCAAGAAATATCCGTTTGGCACCGGCCTGCCTGAGCAGCCTGATGTTTCGTTCAAGCAGGGACTGGCCGAAGAGTCTCCATTTTGATGCGGGTATGGCCGATGACCTGATTTCAGCATTTTGCGGGAACATGCACACCTCGTCTGTTATCTGAGTATTGATACAGTTTTTACTATTGCCGATTATATTACAAGAAAAATTAGAGATCAGCCCCGGTACATGTTATTTCCGGTTAAAGTTTTTGCTAATGATCAACCACGAACAGCAAAGGGAACTCGCGGCGAAAGTTCTTAACCCGGCGTGAACGCTGTACACTTTAAAACATTTGACGGATTAATTATTTGACCGATTCCCTTCTTTGTGCAAAAATAGATGCAAAAATAGAAAATAATGCACACGGGAGCGTCACCATGTTCAGCAATATATCTGTCTACGCAGGAAAGCGCGCCAGGCGAATAATACTGGAAAGAGGACTTCGGGAAGATGACATCGCAGGCTTAATTGGCGCTTCGGGCGGACCGAAATTTCTTGTGCTTGCAGGCCTGGACAGATACATATTCAGCAACTGGTTTAAAAAACGCAGGGAGCCCCTGGACATACTGGGTTCATCAATCGGCGCCTGGCGCGGAGCCGCCTTCGCATGCGAGGATCCTGCCGCAAAACATGAACTTTTCGTTAACGCGTACCTGTCGCAGCACTACGACAAAAAACCATCTGCTGCTGATGTTACGGCAGAAAGCATAAGGATAATGGACATGTACATCCAGGCCCCGGACGTAGATTACATACTGAACAGATCAAAGATGCGCCTGCATATAATTTCAGCAAGATGCTCCGGGCTTTCGGCCAGTGACAACAACGCTCTGCTCACTGCATCCTTTGCGCCGGCAGTGCTGCTGAACCTGGCGAGCAGGAATGCGCTCCTCGGAATTTTCGGGCGCACAATGTTTTATGACACGCGCAGCTCATCAAACTTCAGATCTATAGCTGCGCCGCAATCCAGGGTCGCCCTGACCGCAGAGAACATACGGGGCGCCATACTTTCGTCAGGCTCCATACCCCTGGTGATGGAGGGCATAAGCTCAATTCCCGGCGCGCCAGAAGGAACATACCGTGACGGAGGGCTTACGGACTACCACCCTGTACCGGTACGGGAGCACGGGGGGATTCTGCTCTACCCTCACTTCACCGAACGCATTGTTCCGGGCTGGCTGGACAAGGGCCTTCCGTGGCGCAAACCCTCCAGGGACTCGCTTGCCGACATACTGCTAATCGCTCCGTCAAAAAAATTCATACAAAGCCTGCCTTACGGAAAGATACCCGACAGAACAGATTTTAAAAAATTCGAGGGGAATGACAGTGAACGGCTCCGCTACTGGAACGAAGTCATAAAAAAAAGTTCAGTCATGGGTGAAGAATTCATGGAAGCCGCTGCGGGCAATCGTATAAAAGAGATTATGATGGATGCCGAAACCCTGGGGAATTAACCCGCCGGATTTTTCACGAAGTAAAATATAGCGCCAAAGAAAGACTTATATCAGCCTGATCAGCACGATAACGAGTATAACAACAACAAGCAGATATACAATACTCATCCGGACACTCTCCTTTTAACCGGTTTTAAACCATCTATTTCACAGCGGGATTGCTCCCGCCGGAAATTATATATTTATACAAGCCTGATTATAACAATAACAAGAATGACTACAACAAGTAGATATATCACATCCATACCTCTCTCCTGTTATTTTTTTCGATTCTATTGCCGGATGGCTAAAAGTCAAGTGTTTTCATGCCCGGAAAATATATTTCTCCCGGGAAAGCATTAACCTGCACATCAAAAGGAATACCAGGCAGAGCAGTATACACCCGAGAGCGGCAAGCCCCATGTACTGCCACGAAAAAATTCCTGTAACCAGCTCTTTAAGCACCAGCCCGGAGTTAATCATGGGCAGATGCCTGAATATCAGCGCTATCCTTTTCACATCGATCATGGTAACTGTGTGCCCCAGGGCCATGCCTGTTATTACAACCGGGATAAATAAAATCTGCGCCTCGCGCGAGGATCGCGAAAAGACGCTTATGGCAAATTCTGCCGCGGTGAATGTCATGATAATAAGGACTGAAAAAACCAGGGCCCAGAATACTGAAAGTGCGCTAACGGAAATGTTGATCCCCCGCGCGCCGAAAACATCCGGGCTTATAAAATATGAAAGGACTATGCCCGACATAAACGAAACCACGCCGGTTATACCCGCGCATAGCGCT
>JAAYBQ010000090.1 GCA_012730035.1 Spirochaetota bacterium | reverse complement strand
CAAAGGCGCTTGTACTCCTTGGATACCAGGACCTTGACCCGAAAATCGCGACCGAAACACTGAACTTTATCCTTAAGTACGAAAAGGATATTGAGATGGCAATCAAAGAGAGCAAGACGATATTTCAAAATTAAATATACAGTCTGTCATTCCCGCGAAGGCGGGAATCTAAATGAAGCGAAATAATCAGGCATTAATCCGGTTCACTCCGGGAAAAATTATGACTGAACCAATTCAAAAAAAAATCTTCATTATCATTTAGATTCCGGCATTCCACTTCGTTACAGCCGGAATGACGCAGTTGCTGCATAAAATAAAAACCATGACAAAAACAGGAACATACATAACATCAAAGCTGTTCGAGTTCATCGAGGTACTCCGCGACGCAGGGGTCATAGTCTCTGTTGACGAGGTACTGGCAGTGTTCAGCGCGGCCCCCGAGATAGACCTGCACGACAAACAGGTTTTCCGCCAGGCGCTCAAGACAACTATTGTCAAGGACCACACTGACATACCCGTATTCGACAAATGCTTCGAAAAATTCTTTACCGAGCGCGAAAGGTTTTTTGACAACCTTGACGCAGACATGGCCGCGCTTGCTGGCGGCAGCCAGCAGCAGATGATCTCCGAAATAAGCAATATGCTCGACAAGTATCTTGAGGCGTTAGACTCGAACATAGTCCTTGAAAAGAACCCTGACGATATAATGCGCATGTTTCTTGATGAACTTCCTGAATCATCATCGGGAGGGGGCGGCGGAATGTCGCTCTTTAAAACAAAGGGGAGCATAGGATCATCATACATTTCACCGGCAGAAGAGGGTGAGGACCGTGGGATTGATCCGGATGAACTGATGGAGCTTCTGCGCAGTATGATGAACCTTAAGCTGCAGAAGCGACGCATAGGCAAGCAGATAACACAGCGCGAGGATTACCTTCTTAACAGAAAAATCTACCAGCTTAAACCGGACGAGATAAAAGAGATGCGCGAGCTGGTAAACCGCTTCGGGCAGAAACTTAAGAACCGCATATCTTTGCGTAAAAAAAGGGTAAAGCACGGCGGCATAGACATAAAACGCACATTCAGGACAAACATGCAGTACGGCGCGGTCCCATTTAAACTCTTCTACAAGAACCGCAAGATAGACAGGCCCCAGCTTGTTGTTATGTGCGACGTTTCGCGCTCGGTTAACCAGTACTCGCGCTTTATGCTTCTGCTTACATACAGCCTGCAGGGGCTCTTCTCCAAGGTGCGCACATTCGCCTTCATAAGCAGTATGGTCGAAATAACCGATCTTTTCAGGGAGATGGACCCCGAGGTGGCCATAAACTCAATGTTCACGGATACTAATTTTACCTACGGCTGGGGCAGCAACTATGGCCGCTGTTTTGACATGTTCATGGAGAACTACAGCGATGCCCTGACCCGCAAAACATCTGTACTTATACTGGGCGACGCGCGCAATAACGACAATGACCCCGGCCTGGAATCGTTCAAAAGAATATCCGAAAGATCGCGCAACGTATTCTGGCTTAATCCCGACAGAAAACACCTGTGGGACTGGAATGACAGTATAGCATCGCTTTACGGAAATTTCTGCAACGAGATGAAAGAAGTGAATAATTTTCTCGATTTATCTGAATTTATTGATAAATTGTTTATTGACATGTACTAAAACCCGAATATATTAAAATTTGAAATAATTTATTAAGCTGAAAATACTTTTTTAATGTTTTTAAGGCAAAAGTATAATTTAATTCCCCCGCGGCCTGCTGCGGATCAGGAATAAAGACTTTAACTCTGCAAAATATTCAGACATTTGATATGATTATTTTGAATAGTTTCAACAATTAGCATTATTGTGCTTTACAAATTCAGTATTCTATTAAAAATCAGTAAAAGCACATATCCGGAGGATTACGTGAATATAGAGTTCAGAGAGCTGGGGGATCACAAAATAATCGACGTAAGCGGCGAAGTCGATTTATACAATGTCAGCGAACTGAAAAAGGCACTTTTCAGTATTACGGACGGCCAGTTCAAAAGCGTTATAGTTGACATGAAAAAGGTGAATTACATGGATTCATCGGGAATAGGCGCGCTCGTAGCAGGCATGAAAAAGATGAAGGCCCACAATGGTAAATTCGCCCTTATGAATATACACGACGATGTATTAAACATACTTAAACTTGCCACTCTGGATAAGTTTTTTACCATTTACGACACAGAAGATGATCTGGTATAAAAAGCCCCTTCCGGGGCTTTTTTAATGCACACGCCCGTACCATGGCCCTAACTTTCACGCTTGAATACAAGCAGCGTCATATCATCGTGGGGGGGCGCGCCGTTCTGGAATTTCTCTACATCCTCCACAAGAAGCGATGCAAAATCTTCAGCATTAAGGCTGCTGTGCAGAAGCATAAGCTTCTGCACCCGGTTCAGGCCGTACTCCTGCTGTTCGGGATTCCTCATCTCTGTAATTCCGTCTGTATAAAGAACAACCATGTCGCCTGGGTTTATCTTAACCTTTGCCTGCTTGTACTCAACATCCTCCATAATGCCTATGGGCACACCGTCAAGTGTGGTCTTAGTGCAGGCATGCCTCTGGGCCCTGTAGCAGAAAAGAGGGCCATGCCCGGCATTTGAAAACGAAAGCTCCTCTGTTATCCTGTCGTAAATCATAAAAAAGAGGGTGGCGAATTTATCTATGGCAAAATCCGCGCTGAGCGAATCGTTAATGGCCCTTACAACGCTTGCGCAGTCAATATCCTTTCGCGTAATGTACGAAGTAAAAACAGTCCGGATCATAACCATTACAAGTGAGGCGGGAACCCCCTTGCCCGAAACATCGCTGATCAGTGCGCCTACCCTGTTTTCATCGATGTCTATGTAATCGAAGTAGTCACCGCCGACACCTTTGGCAGCCCGGGTAAATCCCTTTATCTGAATGCCCCCCTTGTCGTAGTAGCCCATTGGGTTAAGCCCCTCCTGGATATCGCGTGCCATCTCGAGCTGTTCGTTCATAATCCTGGACTCGATCTCCTTCTCCTTGGCATCCTGGATCATCTCGGTCATAAGGTTGAATTCCGAGGCAAGCCTGCCAAGCTCGTCCGAGGTGTTCACCTCGATCCTGTGGCTGAAGTCCCCCTTCCCGATAAGGGTGGCACCATGTGACAGCTTTTTTATGGGGCGGATGATAATCGTGGCCAGTATAACGGACGCAATCACCGAGACCGCCAGGTAGCCCAGGAATATGTATGTAATGAGCCTTTTTACCCTGCTGATCTCGTTTACAATAATACTGTCTGACATGCCGATTATAACAGCACCCAGCTTTACATCGGTGCGCAGCTTGCCCATGACCAACCTGGAGAAGTCGTATATTTTACCGCCGGTATCGGCATCCTTAAGGGAGACCATCATTATCTCGCCTGGCTTATCCCTTGCATCAAGTTTACGGCTGACCTGATCGTCCAGGGGCCTGCCCTGTTCATGGGCAGTCTGCCCCGTGGTGCCCCTTCGGTCAAAGTAGAAGAGCACCTCGTTATCGGCGTTCAGGACAAATACGTACTTGAAATACGAGAACCTCTTGAGCTCACTTACAGCATCAGAAAGGGCAAGCTCGTCAGCACCGACCGACTGCTGGACCGTGTTTGCCAGGTGAATAACCTCTCTCTTTGTAAAATCGAAAATCTGATCGGTCAGAAGTCGGCTCTCCCTGACAACAATAAAAGCCGCGATCGTGAAAATAACAATAGAAACAAGCAGAATGATCGCAAGGGAGAATTTCAGCCTTATGCCGAACCTTATCTTTTTGCTGCTGGAATGCCCGCCCCTGTCTGCCTCTTTCCCGGCGCCGGCCGCCTTATCCTTATCTGTCATAATACCTATCTCCCCCTGCCAAGCAGTTCAGTGGTCTTGATTATATTGCTCCTGGCCTTTTCGTTTCTTGGATCTATTATGAGCACCTTTCTCCATTCGGCAATGGCCTTGTTGTATTCATTGTTCTGATAGTAGTTAATCCCGCTGTTGTAATATCTTCGAACCTGAGCCTCCTGCTCGGGAGTAAGCTTCCGGCCTCCGGTGCCGGCAACAGAGCGCCCACCCCTTATCTGGGCCTCGATTTTATTAACGGCAATGATGGCCTTAATGTTGCCCGGGTCCTTCTGCACAACCCAGCGCAGTTCAACAAGGGCCTTCCTTACGTTCTCTTCGCCCCCCCTTTGATAGTATGACATGCCCAGCCTGTACCTTCGTTCTATCTCGCTGTTCTCTGCGGCAGTAAGTGTGGTGCCGCCACCGAGCGATTGCGACCTCTGCGTCCTGGATATAAGCATGTCAATCTGCGGGTACTCGGGATAGATCGACTTGACCAGGGCGTATTTTCTGTACGCGTTCCTGTAATCTTTTGCCTTCATAAAGCCCCCGGCTTCAGCAATAAATTTGCTTACAATGGAATCGCGCGTTTCAGGATTAAGCTTAATTCTGCACTTCATGTCGTATTCATTGGCGACAAGATTTGAAGGGAAAAGTTCCAGTATCTGGCTCCAGCGCTTTCGGGACTCGTCGTATTTACCGGAATCGTAAAGCTTTTTACCCGATACCACCAGTGAATTGACAACGTCAAAGTATGGTGAGTTCTCGTCAACAACCTCTTCGTCAATAAGCTTCTGCGCGTTCTTGGCCCTCTGCAGGTAGAGCGGAATCTCTTTGTTGCCGGGGTCAAGCTTGAGCGCCTTTTCAAAAAACGAAATAGCCTCCTGGTAACGCCCCTCTGAAAGTGCGATCATGCCGTTCTGGAGCTGGTCTGTAAATTCCCTGTTACGCGCCTCGGCCTGCCTTCTGTCGTAATCCTTTCTCAGGGCCGGGATCGAAGCAAGGCGCTCCTTTGTGTCCCTGAAGTTTTTATTGTTATAAAGGCTGAGTATATTATTGAAATCATCCTCGGCCTCGTCGAACCTGTTCTCCCTGATGTTCCTTATACCCGAGGCATAAAAGAGTTCAGCCTGTTTTTCACGCTGTTCCAGCTTTCTGCTTTCAGAAAGGCGGTCGTCTATGCGCTCGATGTAGTCACGCGCGGTGCCGTTCTGCGGGTCAAGCTGCAGCACATTCATAAAGTCCTGGCGTGCAAGTTTAAGATCTCCCTTATTGTAATTATCCGTCCCGCTCTGAATAAATTTTTTAATGCTCTCAAACTTGATAATATTCTCAAGGGCAAGGGCTGCCTGCCTTTTGCCTTCAAGGGCATCAATATTGTCGGGCATAAACTTTAGAATCTGCTCCCAGCTGTCAAGGGCATCCTGGTACCTGGATTCATCCATGGCCTTACGCGCAATAGCGGTAAGCTCACGGGCCCGCTCCCTCTCTTTTTTTGACCTTGAGAGCTTCTGCTCTTCGGACTGTATATATTTTTCAAGCCTCTCCATCTCTTCGCGCACAAGCTGCATTTCGGAATCATTGGGGTCAATGCGGTAGGCGGTCTTGAACCGGCTGAAGGCCTGGTCTGCCCGTTCCCTTGCACGCTCAAGGTTACGCTCGGCATCTTTATCAGAAATCTTTTCGTCCTTATTCTTATAGAGCTCCATTTTGGCCTTTTGGTAGTCCATCTTTGAGCGCTCAAGTTCAATATCCTTTTTCTGCTTAAGCTCGTAGAGCATTTCGACCTTTTTCTGCACCTCGGCATTGTCAGGTTCAATGTCCAGAATATTAAGCCAGATAACAACAGCCTTAGAAAATTCCCTGTTATCAAAATACTCCTGGGCCTGCCTGTCCAGCTCTCTTACTGACTGGGGAAACAGAGACAGGGGGACACTCACCATCAGAACGATGAGAGCCGCAGCCATTAACCGTTTTTTTCTTAATGCATGATTCATTTAAAAGCCTTTTATGCCTGTTTAATAGATCGGTTGTTCCAGCCCCTTTTCTGTATTATATAAGATGCAAAAAATCAACCAAAAGTTAAATAAAATCGGGGGTCAGAGCCCCTGAAACCGGGGTCAGAGCCCAGGCAGGCAATATGCAGGGATTTGAACAGTACCCGGCCGGGCACAAAGGCATATTTAATAAAGGGCCATGGAAAAATTCTTGATATTATGGGGTATTCTTTTATTTTTGCTAAAAAAGCGGGTGTAATTCAGTGGTAGAATGTCAGCTT
>JAAYBQ010000012.1 GCA_012730035.1 Spirochaetota bacterium | reverse complement strand
GTCCGGATATCTGTATGGCCGAAGTGAAATGTAAGAAAGCATCTCTGCCACACCGTTAAATGATCCCACCGAGATTTCACCCTCCTCCCTTGTTACACAGATAATGCTCTCTCCAAGACTCGTGAGACATCTCTGGTTCACATAATCCTTGCCGTGCAGAAAGAATTCATAAGCAGCGCGAAAGGTTTTCTCCACATTTTTATACTGGCGCTTATGCGGTTCGGGTGAAGCGAATGTGCAGATATCATCAAACTCTTTTTTAAAGAAGAGCCCGTCCTTCATAACCTTGGAGAATATCATCACAAGATCTGAACTGTTTGTATAAAATTTAAGGAAAGCCTCTCCCCATGTATTCATGTACAGGTGATAGAAAGAAACAACTGCATCCGACTTGCTGTCGTTGAAATTCATTATAATAAGGTTTTTTCTGGTCCTGGCAGGCTGCAGGTAAAACCTGTTGGGCAGGTGCCCCTTTTCGGAATTAAACATGTTAAAGATACTGTCAAGCAGTGAAACTACTATATTTTTATTGATGTGCTGATACCCTGATTCAAAAAACAGCCGGCTGAAAGTAGGCTCATATATCTGGTTTATTGAACACCATGCAAGAAGCTTTACAAGATCATCCTCCTGCCTTATTCCGATTTCCTTTTCAATCCGGTTATCAATCCTGATCTTTTTGTACACACGCCATCCCAGCTCTTTAACACCCTGTTTTTCAGGCTCTATGTAAAGAAAAGGCTCGTTTGGAGTATCTTTGAAGGTTATAAAATTTTCAATTTTGTCTGTTTCAACCGAAAAATTCGCTTTCAGCTTACTGCTGAGCAGTTTAAAGTCGGAATCAGAAATTTTACTCTTCAGATTAAGATTGGGCAACTCGCGGGAGATCTTCTGGTAGCAGAGGAGCATGAATTTTTTTATACTGTTCCAGAACTGCATTATGCGGTTATAGTCCCAGCTTTCAAAATCGTCAAGGTCACGAATCTCTTCAATTGACCAGCCCCATTCATTCACTACGCTGAACATTACCATAACCTTATAGGGCAGGTTCTTTCTCTCTTTAAGGGCAACATATTTTGACAGCTGAGGGTCAATTTTAAGGTAAAGGTTCTGGCGAAGAATCTTCAGCAGAGACTTATCATCAAGCACCTCGCTGTAATACTTATAAACCTCGTTAAACATGAGCAGGTATGAATCGATCACGCTGTTCATTTCACCCCTGTTTATCGAACTTTTAACCTTCTGACTCAGAAGAAGTGCCTTGTCGGTATTAAACAGATACTTTTCAAGAATGCCTATTTTAAGAATAGACTTAAAAGGGTTTCCAATGGCCTTTATCAGCTGAAATAATGCCGCCCCCATAAAGTCTTCTTTGGAAATTCTGTAAAGGTTGCCTATATCGACAAATTTGTTTTTATGATCCTCCTCCGGGAGTGACGCAAAAAGCCTGTCATATTCCGAATCGGGCACGAATCCGGGAACCGCCCACCAGAACGGAACCTTGCCGGCCATTATAATTGAACTTCTAAAAAACTCATCCTTCAGCACTGCACCAATGGTTGATCCGAAACCTTCGTCCTCATCCTCGGCAAAAATATTTCTTCTCAGGTTATTTACATCGTTAATAAAAATGTGAACCTCTACCCCGCCCTCTTTCATGGCCCATTTCTGGACATCTTCTATTTTTCGGGCAAATGCCCCAAGGTCCTCTTTACTTACGCCTGAATTATCAATGCATGCCCAGAAGTCAAAATCCGATTTTTTGTTATAGGCTATAGTACCAACACTTCCCATGACTGAAAGCATCTCAATAAACCGGGGATTGCCCTTATATGCAAACTCCACGCCGAATCTTGCCTTAATAAACCTGGTGGTCTCCTGGTCAGGTGTATAATTACATATACCGTAAAGACGACAGCCATCAACATATCCGGGAATCTTTTTATCGTTCATGCAGAGTACTGCGGGAATTGCATTTATGATTTTTTTTACAGTGGCGTTAACAATAAGCCCCTGAAACCGGGCATACTTTGTCTCGTTGAATTTAAGGAAAGAGTTATAGTTTTCTTCTACTGCTTTTAACAGGGCCATAAATAATGTGCTGGTATAACCTCAAATTTAGGGATTATCATCTGCAGGTAAAACTTTCAGTAAATACTTTAATAATCCACTAAAAATTAACTCACCGCAGGACAGGCCTGTCAAACAGTTTTTACCCTTTATTGGTAAATTAACGCTATAAAAGATTCCCCATAAAGCACTGCCGGGCTTGAATTCTAATCAATGCTACAAAAGCTATCCTCCTGGAGGGGGCAAATACTGAATAAAAAATAAAAAAAAGTGGACAATCATGCCTGAAAAAATGAATTAACCATATGGATAATCGAAGGTCAGATCAGCTGAATGCCTTCTTTAAAATAATTTTCCGCATTACTGAAAGCGGAAACGGGTACAACTGATTGGTTCTAATGAATTTCAGAAACAGAGAAAAAAACAGGGCCCCGCTTGATACGGTCATACAGGACTGTTTTAACCTGCTTAAGGCCGGTTCATCAAGAAGTGAAACCCTTAAATATGCGGCTGACAGGGCCATTTCCCGTTTTGGCGACTATATAACCCCCGGTGACCTTAACCTGACTGATGAAATAGAAATTATCCTTATCGAACTCCTGGACCAGATTGTGTACGAATTCAGGGAAAACAGCGAATATGACAATAATATAAAAGATTATATTATAGACGACCTTTACTCCCGGCTGGTACTCATTCTGGAAGCGCTGAATAATAAAGGGCAATATCTGAAAAATCTTAAAAACCGCACACTCTACCACGACGACCTTGT
>JAAYBQ010000089.1 GCA_012730035.1 Spirochaetota bacterium | reverse complement strand
ATCTTTTGCATGTTTAAGATTGTTTCATCCTATACTTAAACTGTCTATTAAAAATTTGATTAATTCAATAATACCCGTGATTTTCTAATTTTAACAGTTCAGACATTCAACAAACTAAATAGTGGTCACTATTACCAGAATACAAATAACCTTTTGCGATATGCATCTTCGTAATTAAGAAACTTTTCTACACATTCATCAAAGGTATTACCCAGATTGTAAAAAAATGAATGAAGAATAATTTTGACGGGAATTTTGTAGTCTTTATGTAAATAACAATTTATAAAACCAATATCATTTCTCCTGGGATCACGGCTTAAGCCTTTTCTTACAGGATTATATCCGATGTACCATAGCAGCCACAAGAGATAATCCTGAGGATTTTCAGATTCCTCAATTATAGTCGATCCAAATCTTTCATTCCAAAACGCACCCGTTGTATTCATGGCAGCATTGTATTTTTCTGCAACACGTGCTTTTATGTACTGCATTATCATGGATACAGACTCTTTCCCTTTTAGTGTTCTCAACACTAAATGAATATGGTTGCCAACAATTTCTGCCGCAACAAGTTCAAAATCATATTTCTCCTGGCACATATGAACCGCCTCAATGAAATACTTCTTTCCATATTTACCGAGGAGCAAATTTTTCTTCCCGTGGCATCTGGAAAAACAATGATGAGTAAGTCCCTGCCCCGTTTCACGTAATTTTCTTGGCATTCTAACCTCCAGTTTATATTCTTAATACGATTTGGATTTGTTAAAAATGAAAAATTTTCCGGGGGTCAGAGCTTTTTTTATTATTTTTATTAAAAACAATTTTTTTACTGATAATGGTGTTGAATAATATTATAATAATTTTACTTATTATGATATACACACGCGATATATCCGGGTCAGAGCCGGTCTAAAAAATTTTATCTCCCAGAGAGAATCATATGTTTGCAGGCATCGATATAGGCGGCACTGGAATTAAGGGTGTAATCACAGACGCTAACGCAAAGATTATTACATCGAGCGAAACTCCCACACCTGCTACAGCGCAGGATATTGACTTCGCTATTGCCGGGCTAATTGAATGCATGTTAAAAAGATGCAATATAAAACCTAATAAACTCAGAGCAATCGGAATAGGAGCTGCGGGTTCCATCGACAATCGTAATGGTATTGCCATACACAGCCCGAATATCCCTGCATGGAAAAACTACCCGCTTGCTGAAAAAATAAGGTCTTTAACAGGAACACCCGTCGTTCTTGAAAATGATGCAACTGTTGCTACTGCAGGAGCCTGGCTTCAGGAGAACATAATAAAATACAGCAACTGGATTATGATTACGCTGGGTACGGGTATAGGCGGAGGAGCTGTCATTGACAACAGGATATATACGGGTCAGAGCGGCAGCTCACTTGAAGTTGGTCATATAACAATAGATATTAACGGCAGGGAATGTCCATGCGGAAATCGAGGCTGTCTGGAACGCTATGCATCTGCCACAGCACTTGTCGAAACAGTAAAAAAAGACCTGAAATCTTTTCCGGCTTCATCGCTGAATAACCGAATTAAATACGAAAAACTTACATCCAGAATGATTTACGAAGAAGCCTTAAAAAAAGATGCTCTGGCCCTCCGGTCAATAAACGAGATCTCGACCTATCTGGGTTTTGGGATTGTCAATATTGTTAACATTTTAAATCCCCAGGCAGTGGTATTTGGAGGAGGACTTTCGCAAGCATATAAGCTGATTTTCCCTGTCGTTAAGGAGGTTATTAAAAAACATGCCATGACTGGAATGAAAGAAAAGGTGAAACTAATTCCACTTCGGAATCAGTCCAGAACATCTGCAATGGGTGCTGCTAAAATGGCAATTGAGCGTATAAATAGAAACTCAATTAATACAAAATAATTCATTGCTCTGACCCCGGGACCAATGTCTCCGGAATCTCCGCATTTACTCTGCGACTAATTACCCGAATTTATATAACATATAGTACAAGGGGTCAGAGCAGGCACACACAGCAATGATCTCACCCTTTCCGGCAAGTATTCAAATCATCAAATAATCCTTCATAATTAACATTCTGCATACATTTTCCTTGACTTTTAATATGTATTTAAGACTGATTGAAAAAACTTAATAATAATTACGGGTGTGACCGCATTTTAGCGAAATCACCTCAGGCATTTTTTATTTGAGGGCTCTGACCCCGGACATCATATAGTACATAGCTAATGCTCTGACCCCGGGTACAAGTAACATAAACGGAACATAAACAGGCGATGCACAAAATTCTATTTTACATACGATTCATATTTATCCGGGGCAAAGCGGGAAGCAAGTAAACTCCCCTGCCTTTGCCCCGGCCCCGTCACATAAAACTGATTTCATCAGCCCGGCTCTGCGCCGGTATACAACATATACAGGAATTAACTTATGGAACAAAAACTTGAAAAGATCAAAAAAGAGGCGCTAGAATCAATCCATTCTGCCGAATCCCTTGACTCGCTTGAAGAGATCCGTGTACGCGTTCTTGGACGAAAGGGCGAGCTGACCGGCATACTCCGCACACTCGGGGAACTGCCAGCGGAACAGAGGAACGCTGTCGGTAAAAAATCGAATGAAATAAAAAAGGTAATCGAAGAGGCGCTCGATGCAAAGATATCGGGTCTGCAGCAGGCAAGCTTCAGCGGACTTGCCACATCAGAGTGGATTGACGTTACACTTGATCCGGCACTCTCCTTTAGGGAGAAGAAACCTGGTCACCTGCACCCCATCTCAAGGACACAGTACGAGATCGAAGACATACTCACATCAATGGGTTTCCAGATCCTTGACGGGCCCGAGGCCGAGACAGAGTACTACAACTTCGAGGCACTCAACATACCCAAGTTCCATCCGGCACGCGACATGCAGGACACATTCTGGACAGAGGACGGCAACCTTCTGCGCACCCATACATCGGCCATACAGATCCGGGGCATGGAGAAGATGACACCTCCCTTCAGGATAATGGCGCCGGGACGCGTGTTCAGGTACGAAGCCACTGACGCGTCTCACGAACATACATTTTACCAGGTCGAGGGTATGATGGTTGATAAAGACATATCCGTCGCTCACCTGATCTATGTAATGGAAGAAGTTTTGAGCGGCGTCTTTAAGAGCAAGGTAAAGGTAAGGCTTCGCCCCGGATACTTCCCATTTGTTGAGCCGGGATTTGAACTGGACTTCAGCTGCCTTATCTGCGGAGGAAGCGGGTGCAGGGTCTGCAAGCAGTCCGGCTGGATAGAGTTTCTTGGCTGCGGACTTGTTCATCCCAATGTACTGCGTGCAGGCGGAATCGATCCTGAGAAGTGGTCAGGATTCGCGTTCGGCATGGGGCTTAACAGGCTGATCATGATGCAGGCGGGAATCAACGACATACGCCATTTCATGAGCGGCGACATCAGGTTTGTGCAGCAATTCTAAGGTAACGGAGCAGAGAATATGTGGATATCACTAAAAATAATAGGAAAGATGGTTGATTTATCAGGGCTGACGCCGGAATCGATAGCTGAAAAGCTTACAATGTCGACAGCCGAAATCGAAGGGATAGAATACCTGAACGGTTTCTTTAACACAATAGTCACCGCGAAGCTTGAAAGCGTCGAAAAACATCCTGACGCGGACAAACTCACTGTGTGCAAAGTAAACACAGGCAAAGAGATACTTCAGGTTGTGTGCGGTGCGCCGAACCACAAAGCCGGCGACATAGTGGCGCTTGCCACAATCGGAACAAAATTCAGCGAAGAATTGGAAATAAAAAAATCAAAGATCCGCGGAGTTGAATCAAACGGGATGCTCTGTTCTCTACGGGAACTTGGACTGTCAGAGGACCACAGCGGCATACTCATACTGCCGCCCGACACGAAGCCCGGAATACCGCTCTCGGAACTATACCAGGACTGGGTGGATGTGCGCCTTAATATAGACAACAAGTCTATCACGCACAGGCCTGACCTGTGGGGACACTACGGATTTGCCCGTGAAATAGCCGCGCACTTTGGCCGCGACCACAAGAGTCCTGTTGACCAGTCGATCCTGAATACACTTAAAGATGAAGATAAACTTAAGGTCAGCATCAAGAACCCCGAAGGATCTTCTCGATACAGCGGGCTTGTCGTAAAGAATATAAAAATCCGCCAGTCCCCTGACTGGTTAAAGGCCGCAGTAACAGCAATCGGCATGAGGCCGATCAACAACATAGTGGACATAACAAACTACGTCATGGCCGAACTTGGTGAACCCATGCACGCTTTTGACAGGAAAAAACTTAAAGGCGACGAGATAATCGTACGCTTCGCATCAAAGGGTGAAAAGCTCATGACCCTTGACGGTCGCAGCCATGAACTCACGCCTGAAGACGTGGTCATAACAGACGCGGGAGTGCCCATCGCGCTCGCGGGAGTAATGGGGGGCGGCAACAGCGAAGTCGAGGATTCGACAACGGAACTTGTGCTCGAAGCAGCTACATTCAACCCGGTAAACATAAGGAAGACAGCACAAAGGTTCGACTCACGCACAGAGGCGGCCATGAGGTTCGAAAAATCACTGTCGCCCGAAATCACCGTTGACGCGCTGCTGCGATGCTACCAGCTGATCAGGGAAATCATACCCGGCGCAGAGGCAACAAGCGGCATAGTTGATGCCTACCCCGTAAAACTTGAAACAATAAAAATTGATGTGACAACGGACTACATCCGCAGAAGAATCGGGCAGGATATCGATGACGCGTCAATCATAAAGACACTCACAGCCCTTGACTATACAGTAAAAAACGAAAACGGCAGCCTGTACATAACAGTGCCACATTTCCGCGCAACAAAAGACATATCGATGAAGGACGACATAGTCGAAGAGGTAGGACGTATCATAGGCTACAGCAACATCGCGTCCAAGCCGCCGATGGTGCCATGCGTTCCCCCTGTAAAAAATCTCTTCAGGTACTTTGAGCGCGAAGTAAAATCCATTCTCAGCGGATCATTCAGCATGACCGAGGTGTCAGGCTACTCGTTCCTGGGCGCCGAAATCCTCAACACGCTGAAGGTAAATGAAGAGAAAGAGCTGCGGCTAAGGAACCAGCTTTCACTTGACATAGACAGGCTGAGAAGGTCTCTGGTCCCCAACCAGATGCAGTTTGTAAAGTACAACCAGCGCTTTAACGATACATTTGACATTTTTGAACTGGGACGCGTATACCTCAAGGAAGACCGTAAATCCCCGGAGCTCATAAACGAAAACTTCCGCGTGGCAGGGACCGTATTTATGCGAAGGCCTTCAAGTCCGATCTTTTACGAAGCAAAGTCAATAGCAGCAGGGCTGCTTGAACAATTGCGCGTAAAAAGTTATTCGCTTGTTCCCGAAACAAAGTCGCTGCCGCCTTATGCGCACCCTGGAAGATCAATGAAAATTTTAATCGAAGGGAAAGAGGCAGGACTGATCTTTGAGGTTCACCCCGCGACAGCAACCGCGTTCGAATTCAACGGCAGTGGGGCGATGTTCGACATAGACCTGAACGCGGTGTACGATGCCGAAAAGACACCGGTTAAGTTCAAAGAGCTGCAGAAGTTCCCCGAGGTCCCTTTCGAAATTTCGGTAATCACGGACCGAATGACATACAGCGCGGACATACAGGATGTCATATTCAAAAGCGACAGGAACCTTGTGCGCGAAGCTACGGTCTTCTCGACATACGAAGGCGCGCCCATACCCGAAGGTAAAAAATCTGTATCATTCAGGGTAGTATTCGCGTCAAAAGATAAGACCCTTGAACCTTCCGAGATCGACGCGTTACAGAAAAAAATTATTGCCGACATAACTAAGAACGGTTACAGCCTTAGATAATTTTTCATGGCGCACACCGACCTTTAAAGCAGCAGGGGCAGGTAAAAGACCTGCCCCTTTTTATTTCATCTTTTCTTTACGTTTCACAAATTAACAGTTTACATGACGGTGCCGGGCTTCTCCGGGCTGCGCTATCGCTTCGGCCCGCTCAATCGATTACACCGATGCATGCTCTGACCCTGGCCTGAATGTTCAAATTCATCACACACATTCTCATGGCGGGCCAGGCCCTCCAAATCCCTTGCGCGAAATCATGAACTCACCTGATAAATACAAATTATATACTATAATAAGGCTATCGCCACCGGCAGAAGGTTCTCTCTCCATGACATGGTCTTGTACCTGGCTCCCCGGGGTGGTATCAACCACACAGAAGTAACCAGAATCTGTGACGAAGTTATATCACTCCTGCCGTGTTCCTCAAAAGAAAATCCAGCCAATTACACAAGTAGTGTTTTTTACCACAGTTTCAGTCTTGACTTTTAGTACCCTTTTGCGGCATTATACTTTAAACTTGTTGGAAATCTAATTGTTAAAACAGGGTTTATGGGGCGAATCCCCTTAAAGTGCCCCCGCAGGGTCTTCCCTGCGAATACAAAACGGAATTCCGCAACAAGCCTATTAACTGTTTGAAAATATATATAAAACGGAGGCAGAAATGAATATCAGCATATATACAATCTTTATAATCATTGGTGTTGCCGGCATAATTGGCGGCATCAAATTCCGTAACAGGTGGATAACCATTCCGTCCCTTGCGGCAACGATTATGTCAGCGATCCTGCTTGCGGCTACGGTTATTGTCGGTTAAAATTTTACGGCAGGAATAAAGCAACATAAACTCAACTGACACAGAGAGCTGTTCCCATTGCATTGTGCCGTCTGCCATCTGTATACCCGTAGTGAACATCTGTGCATGTGGTACTCCCACCTCGTGTGGATTTGCGGTTTCATTAACCGCACTGGTGGTACTTTCTTTTACGGAAAAAGAAAGTGCACAAATGCGGATCACAGTTTCGGCCTCCTGCCGGTGATCCCCATTAGCGCATCCATGCGCGTCAGCGCCGCAGGGGCTTTTGCCCCTGGCCGGGGCGGGCTCACTTATTCTGTAATCTACTAATGATTTTTTAATAATCGTTGCGTAATAAACTGGTGTGACTTATCCTTTTTGCATTAACTTATACAGGGCTGAGTCCGCCGTCCCTGGCGTTCACTTAACGGTGGGCACCTGAAACTTTTACTGCGCATATAAATATATTTATAAAAAATTTTTGCGAACGGATTTGGTGTACCGATTACTTATGTTTTTAGATGCCTGTATTTTTATCGACCAGAATTGGGCAACCGGTTGCCCAATTTAACTTTTTGCGATTCAGTCCATGCCGTTTTCACAATTACTGCTCTACGACTTTTTGTATCCTTTACGCCATCTGTTTTCAAAGAACCGGTTTATGTTCAAGCTCACCTTGCGGTGAGCTTCTGCTGTATCCTGAACCGGGAGTGGTTCAGGGGAGTTTTTGTTTCATGTTCCTTAGAGTGCCGGGACACGGTGTCGTCGGGTGAATACCAAAACTGTATAGATTGATAGCGTCCCTATACACTTAATTAAAAATAAAATTGTACCTCACTAATACATGTATCATCATATTTACTTCCTTTATAAACATCTT
>JAAYBQ010000088.1 GCA_012730035.1 Spirochaetota bacterium | reverse complement strand
CAACCGGGGCTCCATCCTCATCTTCAAAAGCTATATCGCTCGACTGCCCGCCTGACTGGCCTTCAACAATCGCCTTTGCCATAACCTCAAGAAAAAGTGCGATTGCCCTGATTGCATCATCGTTGCCGGGTATTGGATAATCTATATCATCGGGATTACAGTTTGTGTCGACAACCGCAAAGATCGGAATTCCAAGCTTCTGCGCCTCCTGGACAGCGATGGTCTCGCGCTTGGGATCTATTATAAAAAGCGCGTCGGGAAGTGTTGCCATATTTTTAATACCGCTGAGGATCTTGTTTTTCTTTCCAAGTTCCCGCTGCAGTTCAAGAATTTCTTTTTTAGTTTCAGCATCCCAGGAGTCATTCTCCTGCATCCTTTCGAGCTCCTTAAGCCTCTGGATTGAATTGTTTACTGTTTTAAAATTTGTAAGAAGTCCGCCGAGCCATCTTTCAGAAACATAATACATGCCGCATTTTTCGGCATACTCAACGATTGCCCCCTGCGCCTGTTTTTTTGTTCCCACGAAAAGAATTTTACCGCCGTTAGATGAAAGATCTCTCATCGCTGAATAAGCGACCTTGACCCTCTGCATTGTTTTCTGCAAATCGATGATGTGAATGCCGTTTCTCGCTGTAAATATAAACTGCGACATTTTAGGATTCCATCGCCTTGTCTGGTGACCGAAATGTACACCTGATTCAAGTAAAGCCTTCATTGATACAACTGCCAATTGGGTACCCCCTGTTAAAATTAGTAATTAGCGGCAGGATAACCTGTCGCGACAAAACGGTACATACCGTTATTGTAATGCACATTACCCGCGTAAAAATAATCGGTCGCAAGCGCGCGCAGGCGATTACTGTGCGTAAATTTTGAATATTCTGCCTATTCTTCAGGAATGAGGCAACCAGTATAAAACCGGTTTAAATCCATACCGGGTTTTCCTGTCATTCCCGCCCCCGTCTTCACGAGGATAAACTCCGGCGGGAATTAAAAAACCCTGTACTTTTGATAGCCGCAGGCGCGGCCTTAAACCTTGCGAAAAATTACTATCCCCAGAACAAGCCCGGTGAGAGAAGCAAGATTTAATTTAAGGCTGAGACTGATAATCTCAAGGTTGAAACCTACGGGCCCTGTGAGAGATTCGGTAATTAGCTTCAAACCGGGAGCGAATTTCACAATAAGGCTTCCCAGCGCTGACCCGAGGATTGCCCCGATAATCATAAAAGCGAAGAAATATACCGTGTTTGATCTTTCAAAAACCATGTTTCATTACCATAGACCAGAAAACAGCGGCAACAATGTATGTCAAGATTTTTTTAGCATGGCGGATTTTTCCTGCTATGTATATCGCGGCTGAACAGGGTTTTTATACAGGCCGGGACACACACCAGCACGGGCAGGGAACAGTACGTTCCAGATGCTGCTAAAAGAGGTTCCTGAACCTGTAAAAGAGCCATTCAAGCAGAAAAAGGTGCAGGCTGCGGCGCTGGAATTCCTGAAGTATAATCTCCCTGCTTTTTTCCAGATCGTTCATGAACATCACTTCCATCTGTTCGCCGAATTCCTGGTCAAGCACGGCAACATTCATCTCAAGATTTTTTCTGAAACTGCGCCGGTCCAGGTTCGATGAACCCACCGTGGACCAGACCCCGTCAATAACAGCTGTCTTGGCGTGAAGTATGGACCGCTGGTATTCGAATATCCTTATATTATGCTTAAGGTATCGCTTGTAAAGGTACATGCTGGCAAGCTTGACAAAGAGAATATCCGATTTACCGGGAAGCAGCAGTCTGACGTCAACGCCCCTCTCTGCTGCCTTTACCAGGTTTCTGAATATCCTGGCATCGGGAATAAAATAGGCGTTTGTTATGTAAATATAGTGGCGCGCATTCTTTATAGCCGAAATATATGATTCATGCACAGGCCGCACGTTGCGTCTTGAGCGCGCGCAGAGCACCATCAGAAGTTTTTCACCTGCATCATTAATGTCAGGAAAATGAAGGCCCGCGTTCATTATGGAACCGCCGTTCCTGTACCAGTTCTCCATGAAAAAAAACTGTATATCCTTAACCGCCGGCCCCTCGACCATAACATGAGTGTCACGCCATGAACCGCCGCTGTATTTTTTTCCCGCGTACTCTTTACCTATGTTTATGCCCCCCACAAAGGCCCGGGCCCCGTCGACCACAAGAATCTTCCTGTGATCCCTGAAACTTAACCCCCAGTACCTTCTCCACGGCACAAATGGGTGATATTCAATTACCTCGACCCCGGCATCACGCATCATGTTAAACATCTGCGAGGATGCACCGATTGAACCTACTGAATCGTATATAACATTAACCTCAACCCCGGAGCGCGCCTTCTGTGCAAGCTTTTCCGCCACAAGCATACCAACATTGTCGCTGCTGAATATGTATGACTCAAGGTTAATACTTTTTTTAGCCTTCGAAATCGAAGCCAGTATCGTGTCAAAAAATTTGTCACCTCCGGCTATGAGCGTAACCCTGTTTCCGCCTGAAAGCCCGCCGATTCCCTTATACTTCATGTCACGCAGAAACGAGGGTAGAAAAAACCTGTTCTTCAGCTTTTTTATGGAACGGGTGGTTGTCCTTATGTTTAAATCTTTCAGTTTCATCTGCCACGCCCTCGATATATACGGTTTTATAATTCATTTGTTCCTGAAATATTATAGCACATCAAGCGTGCCGCCTCCGGGGACAGGGGGAAATCACAATGTTATCACTTCACTTCAACAAACATCTCACCGGTTTTCTTATCAATAATTATCGAAAAGTCAAGCGGATCTTCATTTTTGCTGTCTGTAAAATAAATATGTTTTCCTGAGTAATGCGCCTTATATAAATCCGCAGTATCATCTTCAGCATCAAGGCAGAACAGGGACTCGACGTGCCAGTATGTATTCACTATATGTGATTCAACAAGAAATTCTGCGATAACTGCCGGTGCAAACTCCCTGCGCATCTTCTTACTGCACACGCCTATAAAGAAGCGTTGCGCGGCCGGGCGTGTAGCATCAGCACGGTTAAGCAGGGAAAAGTATTCCGCGTTTACGGCAACTCTGCGCAGCTTTTCGTTACGCCCGATCAATACTATTCCATTGCGTGAATACCCGGCCAGCGAAGAGAGCGGAGAGTATCCGGATCTTTCAAGGTCAAGCGCCTGTATGGTCTTAGACGCCTCCTCCTCTTCATAGGAAGAAGTGAATCCCTGCCACGGAGAAGTGGCGCGTGTTATGTTGTAATGCCTGATGCAGTTTCTGTTCACGGCCTGTTCACCTCCGGTATCAGCAGATATACACCCCGGCAGGGAAAACACTGCCAGAGAAAAAAGAATAAGACCGGCAATTCTGAATAGAGCCATACTACCCCCTGGCGCATGCCCTGCGGTATTTTTTTACTTTTTATCAACAATTTCTTTTATCGGTTTAACCATTTCACTTTTCATAATTTTCCTGATGTTCTCTTTCATTTCAGGATTTGCAGTAAGGGCCATCATTTTTTCATTTATATCAATAGTCTTTTTGTCATCCTGGGGAAAATCATAAAAGCCGTTCTCTTCGTAATACTTGTGATCAGCCTGGAAAACAAATCTAAGCCGCCCCCATACGTCATCCCTGAAAATCTTGGTACCGCCGTACCCCAGGAAGGTCTGCGGGCCTACGTAACCTTTACCGGCATATTCCACCAGGTTCAACGCGAGCGAGTCTATAAGCCTGTCGGTTAAAACCGATTCCTGTTCATCTGTGACAATACCGGCAAGGTTAGCACGCTGGAATTCGGTATAGGCTTTCATTATTTCACGCAGGTTTGCTATACTGCGCAGCGGCCCCGAAACGAGAAAGGCAAGCTGTTTTCCACTCAGTGTGGGAGTATGGGTATTAAAGAAAGCACGGTCAAACATCTGCTTCCATTTTGCAGAAAGATACCTGTCCTTGATTTCGCCAGCCATGACTATTATATCTGACGTCATTATTTCATTCTTATAAAAATCGATAAATCCATCTTTACCGGTATATACGCACCTGTAATCAAATCCGCACTGGCAGCATCCAAGACACCCGCCGCTTATATCAATATCAGAGAGGGACATGACGCGGACATCGCCGTTAAAAGCAGACGCAAGCCGGGTAATCATGTTCCCCATGTTATCATTGATATATCGCCTGTCAGAAAGTATAAGCACACGCCTTCCCCCTGTATCAGCCTTTGCAGAATCACCGGCCGGTTCATAGACCGGCATGCAGTAATCGGGCATGTCGAAGGCCCTTGGAGTAAGCAAATTGCGTTTAACAATATCAAAACATGATTCGGCAAAACGAATCAGTTTGTCACGGCCCTCCTGCTGCATTATGTCATACATATCCGGGGAGAATGACCCGGCAAATACCATTCCCAGGTCATCACAGATTCCGCGCATATAATT
>JAAYBQ010000087.1 GCA_012730035.1 Spirochaetota bacterium | reverse complement strand
CCGGTGCACCGGGACATGCTGGGAAGGGTGTTTGACGGATTAGGCAGGCCCATAGACGGCGCGCCGCAGGTAGTGTCCGACACCATGCGTGACGTAAACGGACTTCCCATGAACCCGTACAGCAGGGAGTATCCCCGGGATTTTATACAGACCGGAATTTCCGCCATTGACGGAATGAACACCCTAATACGCGGCCAGAAACTACCTGTGTTTTCAGGGAGCGGTATGCCGCACAACCGTATAGCAGCCCAGATCGCAAGGCAGGCCAGAATACTTACAGCGGAAGAGGAGTTCACCGTTGTCTTTGCCGCGATGGGCGTAAAGTTCGACGTGGCCTGGTACTTTATAAACTCACTGGAGGAGAGCGGCGTACTGGGCAATTCAGCACTCTTTCTGAGCCTGGCGAATTCCCCTTCAATAGAGAGGCTGGTAACGCCCAAGGCCGCTCTTACCCTTGCCGAACATCTGGCGTTTGACCTGAACATGCATGTGCTTGTAATACTTACCGACATGACAAACTACTGTGAGTCGCTGCGGGAACTTTCAAGCTCTCGCGGAGAGGTGCCCTCAAGAAAGGGCTACCCCGGGTACCTTTACAGCGACCTCGCTTCAATATATGAACGTTCGGGCCGCCTTAAGGGGAGGAGCGGATCAATAACGCAGATACCCATACTGACCATGCCAAGCGATGACATATCACATCCCGTGCCCGACCTGACAGGTTACATCACCGAGGGACAGATAGTGCTTGAAAGGGAACTCTTTAACAGGGGGATTTATCCTCCCATAGCAGGCCTCCCTTCGTTATCACGGCTTATGAAGGACGGCATAGGCGAGGGGCGAACAAGAAAGGATCATGCCGGGCTTGCGGCGCAGCTCTTTGCATGCTACGCCAGGGTTAAGCGCATAAGGTCCCTTGCCGCGATAGTGGGCGAAGAGGAACTCTCTGCCCTTGACAGGCTCTACCTCCGGTTCGGCCGGGCCTTTGAAGAGGAGTTCCTCAGCCAGGGCTACAACGAGAACAGGGATATAGAGACAACTCTTGCCATCGGATGGAGAATGCTTTCTTACCTGCCTGCTGATGAACTCTACCGTATTTCACGTGATGATATCCAGAGATACTATATCCCTTCTGAAGGGGGCAAGTGATGAATAGGATTGATATCGCGCCGACAAAATCGAACCTGCGCAGGGTAAAGTCTGAACTCTCGTTCGCTACAGAAGGCTTTGACCTGCTTAACCAGAAGCGTGAGATACTTGTGATGGAGATAGTAAAGACCATTAAAAGCATAAAGGATGTCGAAGCCGGTCTTGAAGCTGAACTTTCCGCGCTTTACCACAGGTACAGAAAAGCTGCGGTTGAAAGTGGAACAACGGCAATAGCGCTTAAATCGCTTTCTGAAAAGATAAACTACCTCCTTGAAGAATACTCATCGCGGCTGATGGGAATAACAATTACGGGTTACACTTTAAAACCTGGCCCGCTGGAGGTCAATTCACCCATGAGTGGAACGGGCGCGTCGTACGACATGATAAAGGCACAGTCTGTTCCAGTGCTTGAACTTGTGGCACGGTATGCATCGCTCGCCAAAAAGGTATTCCTCCTCTCTGCTGAACTGAAGAAGGTGCAGCGGCGGGTAAATGCCCTTGAAAAAATATTTATACCGGCGTACGAGGATACAAAAAAGTATATATCTGACAGGCTCGAAGAGATAGACAGGGAGGAGATATTTATTAAAAAGCTCATAGGGCGCAGAAAGGAGCAGGATAATGAACAGGGAGAATGGTAAAAGGCGAAAAATATATTTTACCGCTGCGTATGCTCTGCTGATCGCGATAAATATACTTATACTCGCACTGGGCATCTACCTGGCAGTGCGCATAATGAAAGTACTTTAGTACCGGCAGCGGGTTGTCATTCAGCCAGGTCTATTCACGGTCAAGCAGTCCCCTGTACCTCATGGCCTGGATTATTATTCTTGCCGAGTTTTCAACAGAGAATTCCGAGTCATTTATTACCATGTCGTAGTTATGGGGATCTGAAAGGTCTAATTTGAAGAACTCCTTCATATAGCTTTCACGCTCTTTGGTCTTCTCCTTGACAAGGTTGGTTGCCTTAAGCTTTGAGATGTTCATGGCCTTTTCGATCTTTTCGACTCTTACTTCAAATGGCGCAATAAGCCTTACGTGGAACCCTCCGGGTATATCCCTTGTAACCCTGTTCCCCCCTCTGCCCACGATCACCACATTACCGTTCATCGCGAGCATTGCAATGGTTTCGACCAGTTTTTTGTGAACGGCAACCTGCGGCGGGAAATTACTGAACGTAGTCTGCACCAGGTCTGTAAGCTTGTTCCTCGCCTTGTTGGTAAGCGTATCGACCAGAGATGACGAGAGCCCTGTGTCTGACATTATGCGGTTAAAAAGCTTTCTGTCGTACGCTGCCCATAAGGGATCGGGGTTGAACTCTTCGTTGAAGATTTCTGTTATCTTCAGCGCAACCTGGTAGCCGCAGCACCCGTATTCACGCGAAATGGTAACAAAGGGGAGCCTGTTTACCTTTTCAGGTTCCTCGTGCTGAAATTTCTGTTTCTGCCAGTAAATGGCCTGGGCGTTCATAAACTTGTCAATGGCTGCAGTCATAATCCGCCTCCTTTTGCAGATAAACTCCAAAACATGCTCCTGTAATGAAAATAGTGAAGCTGCCGGCACATTTCAAGTTTTTCGTCAGGTATTTACTGCGCAGGAACCTTAATTTTTGCAGAGCTGAATATTATGTTTGACCTGATCACAGTTGCGGTAATCTTTTACACAGTTAAACAGTAACGGGATATGGCGATGAACCTTAAAAGAATAGTCACAGCACTCACTGCCCTTATAATTCTGCTTCCCGAAAGCAGGGGGGGGGAAGTCATGGATATAAGGCCGGTATCTGCGGCAGAGATGAGCCAGGGATTATTCAGCTTTAACAGGGACGTAGCAGATATTATCTACAATAAACTTTTCGGCGAAAAACTTTTTGAGCCGGGATTTTTTGAAAATAACCATGTGGTTGCATACTACGGCCATCCGCGTTCAAAGATAATGGGAATAGTGGGGCGTCACCCGGTGCATGAACTGGGCCCGATGCTTAAATCCACAGCGGCAGAATACGACAGGGTGAACGGCAGTAAGGGTGTAGTCCCGGCCATATATATAATATATGGAACGTGCCAGCCCCGCGGCGAGATAAACAGGATCGAGAAGAAGCTGCTTGATAAATACATTGAATACACACTTCTTAACGGCATGCTCCTTTACCTGGATCACCAGCTGGGAAAATACAGCATGGAGCAGGCAATAGGTGAGATGCTCCCCTATCTTAAGTACCCTCACGTGCACCTGGCGTTCGACCCTGAATGGCACACCACAAGGCCCATGCGAGAAATCGGCAGTGTCACTGCAGATGAGGTTAACCTGGCGCAGAGGATTATCAGGGATTACATGATTAAAAACAGTATAAGGGGTAAAAGGCACCTGGTATTTCACCAGTTTAATCCTAAAATGCTGCGGGGCAGGGAGGGGGTAACCGCCACGTTTGACCCTGTAATACTGGTGCACGCCACTTCGGGATGGGGTCCGCCCGACAACAAGAGAAGCACACATGAACGCAACGCACTTACTGTAAACATTCCGCACAAGGGGTTCAAACTCTGGTTCTTTTACACTACAAAAAAAGGAGTGCATTTTGACAATCCACTTATGAAGCCCGAAGAGGTGCTTAGACTGAAGCCTGAGCCTGGTATTATTATTTACCAGTAGAACTTACCCGCTGAAATAATTATTATAGATCTGAATTTTACTTATAAGTATTTTAAACAGCGGACTGCTTAAAACACGCCTCAGGTGCGCGTGTGCCCGTTATTTTCCGTCAATAACGTTGCGAACCAGGTTAAGCAGGGCATTGCCTGAATAGGGTTTCTGAAGCAGGTGAATGTCGTTGTCCAGTATGTAGTTTCTGTGCAGGCCATCGCGGTTGTAGCCGCTTGCGAAGATACATTTAATCGCGGGATTGATAATCCTGGCCTGGTCATATACCGCGCGTCCGCTTAATTTAGGCATTATCACATCGACAAAGAGCAGGTCAATTTCGCTGTTATGTTCTCTGTATAAATCAAGGGCCTCAAGGCCGTCACTTGCAACATGGACATGGTAACCGGCATCCTGAAGTATGGTGCACGCAAGTTCCCTTATCTGCGCGTCGTCCTCCGCAAGGAGTATGGTTTCGGTACCGCCGGGGGGTGTTGACCTCTGCTCTACCTGTTCATCTACAGGTTGTCCGTTTTCGGACGGCAGGTATATGCGGAAGCAGCTGCCGTGGGCGGGCTCGCTGTAGACCTGCACCATGCCCTGGTGCTGGCGTATTATACCGTACACCATTGCAAGCCCCAGACCCGTACCCCTGTCTCTCTCCTTGGTGGTAAAGAAGGGCTCAAAGATTTTTTCAATAACTTCGCGGTCTATGCCCGTACCTGTGTCGGTAACAGATATGCATACATAATTGCCGGGACTGGCCCACTGATGGCCGCTTACATAATCATTGTCCGCATAAAAACCGGATGTTTCAATGGTCAGGGTGCCGCCGTCGGGCATGGCGTCGCGCGCGTTAACGCACAGGTTGGTAATGGCCTGCTCAATCTGGCCCTTGTCGGCCCTGGCTACAGCGCTGCCGCTGCAGGGTTTGAAAACAAGTTCAATATGTTCGCCAATAAGCCTGTCGAGCATCTGTATAAGCTCTTCAATAACCCGGTTAATGTCTATAAGCGAAAGTTGGAGCACCTGCCTGCGGCTGAACGCGAGCAGCTGGCTGGTAAGAACCGTGGCACGATCTCCGGCGCGTTTAACCTCGCAAAGACGCGCATAGTTTCTGTCGGAATGGTCCATCTTAGTCATAACAAGTTCAACGTAACCGAGTATGGCCTGCAGCAGGTTATTAAAATCGTGGGCCAGGCCGCCTGCAAGCTGCCCCACAGCCTCCATCTTCTGCGACTGCAGCAGCTGCTGCTCAAGGCGTTTGCGGTCGCTTATATCCTGGGAGATTCCTATTATGAATGGCTCATCATCGTTGTAAAAGAGCGTGCCGCTGGTCCAGAAGGGTACAATGGATCCGTCAGGAGCAATTATTTCAGCTTCGACCTCTGCGTGCCCGTGGGTCATTACCTGTGCTATTGCCTGTTGCGCTTCGGCAAGCCTCGGTTCAGGTGTAAGTTCAATAATTGATGCGCGGGCAAGCTGGTCGTCTGAACGGCCGGTAAATTCGCGCAGGTTTTTGTTCCACTTTATAAAGCTGCCTCTGTTATCAATGAGGTAGAAAAGGCCGGGCAGGCTGTCAATAACAGCCCTGCTGAAATCCCTCTCGCGAAGAATATCCTTTTCGGCCTGCTTGCGGTCTGTTATGTCAACGGCGACACCCAGAAAGTTTACGGGCTTGCCGTCATGGTCCTTAATGGCAACGCCGTTGTTCATGAACCATATCCATTTGCCGGACGCATGTTTTACCCTGAACTCCATGATCTTACTGGGATGACCGGTTTTAAGTACATTGTTCAAAAGTTCTATACAGTCCGGGGCGTCATCGGGATGTATGTAATCGACAAAATTACGGCCCGTAGTTTCGGCAACGCTAAAGCCTGTAGAATTTTTCCATGAGGGTGAGATGTAAAGAAAGTTGCCGTCGTTGTCTATTATATGGATTATCTCTTCGACATTCTCAAGTATGCTGCGCATCTGTTCATCGCTGGAGCGCAGAGCCTCCTCTGTGTTTTTAATGGCAGTAACATCGGTGTGAAAACCGAACCAGGTAATGGTACCGTCATCGAGCCTTTCAGGGATTGCCTTACCCATTATCCATTTGACTGTAGATCCGGGGACCGCAACCCTGAACTCCTTTATCCATGGAGAAAGGTTTGAGGCGGACTGCTCGATTGAACTGATGAGCGGTTTATAGTCTTCTGGCAGTACGGTTGTAAGCAGAAGATCGACACTCTCGCTGACATCTTCAGGTCCGCGGTTGTACAGGGTCATTATGGCGCTGCTGCAGTAGGGCATGTGGTATGATCCGTCAGGCCGCCTGTTAAACTGGTAGAGCATGCCCGGCACACAGGATGTGAGTTTTTCAAAGAGGGCATCGCGGCGCTTGAGCGCGAGCATGGCGTCACGCTTTTCAGTAATATCCTCAACAGAACCTTCAAAGTATACGGGTGATCCGTTCGTGTCCCGTATGACGCGGGCGTTAAGGTTCACCCATATCTTTGATCCGTCCTTTTTATACATTTCAATTTCAAAACCTGAGAATTCACCATTTTCGACAACCTGGCTGAAGAATTTTACAGTGTCAGCGGGATTAACTGCCATAGTTGTTCCCTGTTTAACGTGACTTATCATCTCTTCGGGCGAGCTGAATCCGTGCATAAGCGCGAGCGCCGGGTTTACATTGGTCAGCCTGTGGTCTATAGTTGCCAGGTATATTCCTATCGAGGCATTCTCGAAAATGCCCCTGTACCTCTCCTCGGATTCCTGAAGCAGGCTGGCGGCATTTTTATAATCAGTAATATCAATGGTAAAATCGTAGGCGTGGATACTGCCGTCGCTGGCCGCTGAAAAACCTGAATGAGTCTGCAGCCAGACAACACCCTTAACAGGGTGATTGTAGCGTACCTCGTAACTGGCAATTGAAAGATTGCGAATGGAACTGATCAGTATTAAACGGAGTTTATCCCTGTCTGCGGGATCAACCCTTTCGCGTACAAGTTCAGCGGAGCCTATAATCTGCTCAGGTTTGAAACCGAAAACATTTTCTGCAGCAGGGCTGAGGTAAACATACTCAGTCGAGTGATCGGGGTGTATTATGTATTCACTTATTACGGCAGGGGAGACACCGGCCATTTTCAGGAATCTCTCTTCCACTAAAGAGAGATGTTCCTCGCCGGTACGCGCAGCCTGCAGTTCGGCGATAAGCTTTCCCCTTGAAGCATTTTCAAGTATAATGGCGAACAGGCGTGTGCTGTCGGTCAGAATTTCAAGATCGGTGCCGCTTATAGAGCCCGGATTAAAAACAAGGAAGCCGAAAGAGCTGTGACCGGTGCTTATTTCGATCGATTCTAAAGCAGGTGGCCGGTACTGAACAATGCTGAACGAGGCGGAAGTGATAATGCTGTTGAGCGCAGTTATGTAAGATCCGGTTATCTGAACCGGATCGTCAAGTGCAGACAGGGAGAGAATTGTCTGCATAAGTTTATGTTCAATGCCGGGCATTTATATAGATTACCTCATATAGTTAACTCTACCGGCAGGGTTATATTTTAATATACTGAAAATCCAGGGGATTGTCAAGGGCTAAGCCGGGTAATAGTACGGGCAGTAACCTGGACTCAACATGTCTCGCCCTGAATATTCATTGTTCTTGACATAAATTTCTATTTATGGCAATGCTTTCGTTAATCGGGTCACCGGCTCTGCGTTATAGGCCTCTGCGGGTATTATATTCGGAACCGTCCAGATTAAGAGTTTTTATATCCTACTACCCGGAATTAAAATGAAAGGAAAAATTGTAATTAACCAGGAGCTGTGCAAGGGGTGTGAGCTCTGCATTCAGTTCTGTCCGAAACAGCTTATTACTCTTTCGGAAAAGCTTAACAAGGCAGGTTATCTTCCTTCTGAATTTAAAGAGACAAAGGAATGTACAGGCTGCGCAACATGCGCGACCGTGTGTCCTGAAGTCGCAATAGAGGTATACCGTGGCTAAAGTACTTATGACAGGAAATGCCGCCATAGCTGAAGCGGCAATCAGGGCCGGATGCCAGTGTTATTTCGGTTATCCCATTACTCCGCAGACTGAACTTACGGAATACATGGCTGCGAACCTGAGCCGCAGGCCCGGATGTACTTTCATTCAGGCTGAAAGTGAAATCGCGGCGATTAACATGGTTCTGGGCGCGAGCGTAACGGGCGCAAGGGCCATGACATCATCGTCAAGCCCGGGCATGAGCCTTAAACAGGAAGCAATTTCATACATGGCGGCAAGCCAGCTCCCTGCAGTTATTGTGAACATGTCACGAGGAGGCCCGGGACTGGGCAGTATCGCGGCAGCTCAGTCAGACTACTTCCAGTCCACGCGCGGAGGCGGTCACGGTGATTACAGGACAATAGTGCTTGCGCCATCTTCTGTGCAGGAACTGGCAGATGAGACACACACTGCCTTTGATCTGGCTGACAAATATTCAATACCTGTAATACTTCTTGGTGACGGTATGCTTGGGCAGATGATGGAGCCGGTGGAATTTAAACACGAAGCGCCTGCCGTTCCGCCCGTAAGGCCGGGGGGACTAAGGGGCGCGACCGGAAGGCCCAGCAGGTTTATACGGTCATTTACGTCCAACCCCGCTGAACTTGAAGAGCTTAACTGGAGCCTTTACAGGCGTTACCAGCAGATACAGGAGAAAGAGACTTCCTGTGAAAAATTCATGACAGATGACGCGCAGCTTATTGTTACAGCATTCGGAATTGCAGCGCGTATTGCAAGGGGCGCCATAACTAACGCCCGCGCACTGGGAATGAAGGTGGGAATGTTCAGGCCCGTGACCCTCTGGCCGTTCCCCAAAGATCAGTTAAAGGAACTCTCGAAAACTGCGAAATACTTTCTCGATTTTGAAATGAACATGGGGCAGATGATCGATGATGTTAAACTTTCGCTCGAAGGTAGCGGCGACGTGACATTCTATGGCCGGCCCGGCGGAGTGATCCCCACTTCAAGTGAAGTCCTGCGTGTGATAACACGTTTATACTACCAGAAGGGATTAAACGGTTAACAATATGGAAAAGATTTTTACCAGGCCTAAATCGCTCAAGAATGCTGTATTCCATTATTGCCCCGGCTGCGGCCATTCTATAGTACACAGGCTGATCTGCGAAATAATAGATGAACTGAATATACAGGATAAAACCATAGGCGTACCACCCCCGGGATGTTCCGTATTCGCCTATTACTATTTTGACGTGGATATGATTGAATGCCCTCACGGAAGGGGCGGCGCGGTGGCTACAGGTATTAAAAGGGCGGCACCTGATTCGGTGGTCTTTACATATCAGGGGGACGGCGATCTTGCGGCCATAGGAACAGCAGAAACGCTTCACGCCGCGAACAGGGGTGAAAACATAACAGCAGTTTTTATTAACAACGCTGTTTACGGTATGACAGGAGGCCAGATGGCCCCGACAACAATGCTGGGCATGAAGACAACCACATCACCCTACGGACGTGACCCGGAATTTGACGGGCATCCCATAAAAATGAGTGAAATAATCGGACAGGTCGAAGGAGCCTGTTATGTTGAAAGGGTCGCGGTTAATACACCCGCGAACATACGCAGGGCAAAGAGAGCATTAAAGAAAGCCTTCCAGAACCAGCTTGACGGTAAAGGCTATTCCCTGGTTGAGATACTTTCACCCTGTCCCACGAACTGGAAGATGTCACCGGTCGATTCATGGAAGTGGGTCGACGATGTAATGTCAAAGAAATTCCCACTCGGAACAATTAAAGACACAACAGGAAAAACTCATGCTGATTAAAACTATATTCGCGGGATTCGGCGGGCAGGGGGTCCTTTCAATGGGGCTGAACCTGGCGCAGGCAGCCATGATCGAAAACAGGCACGTAACTTATCTACCCGCATACGGCGCAGAGGTGCGTGGAGGTACGGCAAACTGTACGGTATCAATATCGGACGAGGAGATAGCGTCACCCGTGGCATCGTCGCCCACATTTGTTGTGGCAATGAACCAGCCCTCAATGATCCGCTTTCAGAACAGGTTACAGTCTGGCGGAATATTCTTTCTTAATTCATCGCTCATTACTGAACAGGTGAGCAGGGGGGATCTTGAAATAGTAAACGTAGCCGCGAACACCCTTGCTGAAGAGATGGGCAATGTTAAATCCGCCAACATGATAATGCTGGGAGCCTTTATAAAAAAAAGCAACATTTTGCACATCGACAGCGTAATCGAAGGGTTGAACGTGGCGCTCAAGGGGAACAAAAAGCTTATTACAATAAATACAGACGCCCTGAAAAAGGGGTATGACCTGTTGTAATAAGAATTTATATATTTGGAGCAGGATATGCATATTAAACAGATTTCAGTAAGCCTTAGCAATGAACCGGGACAGTTTCTTGCAGTAAGCGAGAACCTGGGAGCCGAAGGCATAAATATAAGGGCGATTTCGGTTGCTGACACTGCCGATGTAAGCACCGTCCGTTTTGTAACCGATGATCCTGACAGAACCATCATAGTTCTTAAAAGCCATAACTACACGGTTAAAGAGACCGATGTATTTGCCGTTGAAGTTCCCGATCATCCCGGCGGGCTGCAGGCAATACTTAAGCCGCTCAATGCGGCGGGAATAAACGTGCATTACTTCTACCCGTACCTGGGAAGGGGAGCAACCGGCAATGCCATTGTTATCATTGGTGTTGACAGGAATAACGAAGCCGATGAAGTTTTCAGGAAAAACTGGGTAAAAACCTTTGGTGATGAGATCTATTCGTTGTAATGGGTGCAGCCTGGATTTAACATGCCTCACGCCCCTCGACAAGCTCAGGGTAAACTCCGGCGCTAAGGCGCAAATGGTGAAGATAGTTTTTTTCACAGGGATACACAGGATGTTCAGGATTAGAAAGAATATTCAAGTATCCTCTTTATCCCGGCCATTCATGTGAATAGATATGTTTTATTCCATATTTAACTTTATTTTTAATATTGACATTTATCTTAATCCGGGCTTATTATTAAAGTATGAATTTAAACGAACATATTGCCTACTGGATTACAGGTGCCGAGCATGATTATGAAAGCGCCGAAAGCCTTTTTAATGCCGGTAAGTTCGATTGGTGTCTTTTTATATGTCATATTGTTATTGAAAAGTCCCTGAAGGCGGCCTTTGTTAAAACCAATAATAATAAGCTTCCTCCCAAGATTCATAACCTTGTAAGAATTGCTGAATTATCTCCCATAGGATTTTCTGAAGCACAGGTGGAACTTCTGGACAGGATAAATGATTTTAACATTGAAGCAAGATATCCTGATTTTAAATTTTCGTTTTATGAACATTGCTCAAAAGAATTTACCGAAGAATATTTTTTAAAAGTGAAAGAGTTAATGTTATGGATAAAATCCCGGATTCTGTAAGTAATATAATTAATAATTACCTTGCGTTGCTCAGGGACAATAGTATCCCCATCGACCAGGCTTACCTGTTTGGCAGTTATTCAAAGGGTATTGCCGGCGAGTGGAGTGATATTGATATAGCCCTGGCATCAAAAGTGTTTACCGGTAACAGATTCAGGGATCGCGATATGATCCGCAAATATACTCTAAGTGTATCTTCGCTGCTCGAAGTCATACCCTTTAATATTAATGATTTTAATGAAGGCAATCCCCTGGCCGGTGAAATCATAAGGACAGGCATAAAACTTATTTAGCTATTGCATATCCGGAAGAATTTTATTTGCCCCGCGGCTGTAAACACAAAAACCTGCACATCCCGAACGAGCCCGTTCGACTGCGCTTACTTCGGCGGGCCGTAACCTGGACTTAACGCCCCCGGCTGAAAAATCTTCACGTAATTCATGAACATTAACCATCCACCCCCGGAAGGGGTCAATGAACTTAACGGGTCTCTCGCAAAGCCGCTAAGGCGCAAAGGGTAATGAATTTGTCAT
>JAAYBQ010000086.1 GCA_012730035.1 Spirochaetota bacterium | reverse complement strand
TAAAAAAAAGCTCTATTTTCCCCGCTCCTTCAGCGGTGGGAGAAATTAAAGCACAATACTACACTAAAAAGTATTTTTCAATAATAGTTACTGTAAGATTTTATCAAAACATTAAAAATTCATGTTTATTCAAGTCAAGGAGTTTATCTTCAACAGTCTTTAAGATTCGTCTTTTAAGAGTTTTGATGATTCCAGATTACATTGTCTCTTCGGTCGTGTTCTGTTAGAGAATATCTTTAAGTTTTTTAAGGTCAATAGGTTTGGTAATGTAACCGGTAAATCCCTCGCGTATACATGAATCAATAATATCCGTCATGACATGAGCGCTCATGGCAAAAACGGGTATATTTTTGTTTGATTCACCTGCCTCGCCCGATCTTATTCTCAGCAGAGAGTCGCGGCCGTCCATAACCGGCATCTCAAGGTCCATCAGAACTGTGTCAAATTTTTCATTTTTAAGAGCGTCAATGGCATCCGCTCCATTTTCAACCAGCATGTACCTATGGCCGGTTTTTTTCATATATGCGGATATGAGCTTCTGGTTCATTATATTATCTTCGGCGATCAGTATTCTCGCGGATCCGGTTGTTTTTTCAGGAGCAAGGTAGTCTGTATCTTCAACAGGCTGTTTACCGGCGACTAAAGGTATTATGAAACTGAAGGTGCTGCCTTTGCCGAGTATGCTCTCTACCCTGATATCGCCGTTCATTATTGTGATAAGATTTTTTGAAATGGTAAGACCAAGTCCTGTCCCCCCGTATTTTCTGAATGTGCTTTCATCGGCCTGTGTGAAACTGTCGAATATTTTTTCTATCTTTGATTCCGGGATACCTATGCCTGTATCAGTCACTGCGAATTCTATGTACTGATCATGATCAGGCCGTATATGATAGTTCTCTCCCTGCCAGATACTCACATCGACGCTTATACCTCCATCGGGAGTGAATTTTATGGCATTACTTATCAGGTTTATCAGCACCTGCCGCAGCCTTTCGGGAGCTGCTTTGATAAAACGGGGCAGGCCGGGATCAATTGTCCATGAAAACTGAAGTTTTCTGTTTTTCGCGAACATCTCCATTGATCTGCACGAAATTTCAACTATTTTATAAAGGTCTGAATCGATCATGTCAAGCCTTACCTTGCCGGCTTCAAGAGAAGATATGTCAAGTATGTCGTTCAGCAGCACAAGGAGGTATTCCGCAGACTCCTTTACCACGCCCAGATAGTCGTTCCTTTCGACATTGTCTTCTGATATAATAGCAAGATTGGTCATGCCGATTATTGAGTTCATGGGCGTCCTTATTTCATGACTCATGGTGGCAAGAAATCTTGATTTAACATTTGCGGCGTTCTCGTACCTGTCCCGTTCAATCTGCAGCTGCCTCTGGTACTCAAGACGTTCACTGAAATCCTGAAGCATGCAAAGGGCGGTCATCGAATTATCAAGGCTGAAGCTTTCAACAGTGATTATGCAGTGTCTGGCTATACCGTCCCGTGTGAGCAGGGTTATTTCACGGTTATGAATAAATCCATTCTGCTGAGTTTCAATAATCAGCTCAACGATTGCGCCGGGATTGTCATAAAGTTCAAGGTCATACGGAGTTTTGTTGATTATTTCCTCCCTGGAATAATTCAGCAGGTTAAGGAAAGCGTCATTTGCATCCAGGAAC
>JAAYBQ010000085.1 GCA_012730035.1 Spirochaetota bacterium | reverse complement strand
TTGAACCTGTGCAGGGTTGACTTTGGTATCCTGCTCACAGTTTCAAGAGGAAGAAGGTCCATCTTGTATGACAGTTTGATTGAGGTATGGTAACGGTTTCTACAGGTATTCATATAAAGTAAATCGGAGATAACAAAAAATGAATGAGTGCGGAAAAGTTTGAATGGATAAAATTGAAAAGAATTATTGAATAAAAAATGCAGAAGAATATAAATTATTGAGGACAAACTGCAAAATAATGTGAAGAAATGGGAAATAAATCAGAAGAGTTAGAAAATAATAATAACCGGAACAACCGATAAATGAAAACAGAAATTCCTGAAAAGAGCTATGAAAAGCTGCTGAAAGAGATAACAGGACTGTATGGCGATACACAGCATTCAATGTTAAAAGCATACTGGCTTACAGGAAAATATATTATTGAAACAGAACAGGAGACACCGGCAAGAGCAGGATACGGCAAATACCTGATAGAACGGCTGTCGAATGACCTGACAAAGAAGTACGGCAATGGGTTTTCAAAAACAAACCTGAAGAACATGAGAAGGTTTTTTAAGACACACCCTGACAGCCAGCCTGTTACGGAACTGGAATGGAGCAAGTACCTGACGCTTCTGGTAATTAAAGATGAAGAAATGAGAGAGCAGTTTGTTAATAAAGCAATAGATGAAGAGCTGACCCGGTTTCAGCTTAAGAAACAGGTTGAGCTTTATATGTTCCGAAACAGAAAAGAATGTGACCCGGATATGCTTGAGAATTACCCTGTGGAACGCGGAGAGCTGTATTGCTACAGGAAGATAGAAAAACCGGATTTGCTGAGTAACGAAAAAGAAGTGATAGTAGACTGCGGATTTAACGTGTGGAGAAGAGTTACAATACATAACATAGATAAATACAGAGACATGGAAATATTCAAAACAGATAAGAGAAATAACAGGTATTATATATCAGAAGTGCTGGATAAAACAGAGGAAAGTATACAAAAGAATTATACATATAAAGGGAGAGTGGAGAAAGTAATAGATGGAGATACACTTCAGGTGAATATTGATCTCGGATTTGATGCTGTGATAAAGCAGAAGATAAGGCTGAGAGGCGTGGACACGCCTGAGATAGAGTTTAATGAAGGGAAGAAAGCAAAGGCTTTTGTAAGCAGGGAGCTTAACAGGTGTGAATATATAATAATAAAGACTTATAAAACAGATATTTATGACAGATATATATCGGATGTATTCTATAAAGAAGATTGTACAGACGCAGAGAGGATAGCTCAGGAGGGAACTCTTTTGAACAGGAAACTTCTTGAGAAAGGTCTGGCAAGGGCAATATAGCAGAAAGGTGAATAGGGCAACCGGTTGCCCTATTTGAAGCAGCGGAGATTCGGCTCCCTGAAAACAGAAGTTGATGAAAGTGTAATGGTTTATGCTGCACCGCGCAAGGGATGCGCAGGGCCTGGCCCGCCTTGCGATTTTATATTTTATGGTGATCATCCAGGCCGGGGTCAGAGCATGAAGCGGTGTACTCGAATGAGCGGGCTGAAGCGATAGCGGAACCCGGAGCAGCCCGGCCCGGTGCAATTTGAACTGCACATTGATGAATCATAAAACTCAGTAATAACAAAAAGTTAATTACACCCACAGTTGCAGCGGGATGCGCCCCAACTACGATATACGCAAAAAAAGAGTTGCGTATTTTGACAGACGCCTTATAAAAATCTTTGTAAATGATTTAATAGAATGAAGAGAATAAGATCAATACTAAAACAACTCCTCATAACCCTGCTCGTGGCGGAACTGTGCATTCCAGCGCT
>JAAYBQ010000084.1 GCA_012730035.1 Spirochaetota bacterium | reverse complement strand
CGCCCCGTACCCGGTAAATATGATTGTGAATATAGAAGATAGTGAGTTGTCGCGAAACTGCGTTCCGCTCCTGCGGCATGGCCCTGCGGGGGGATTTCGGGGCTCCGCCCCGTACCCGGTAAATATGATTGTGAATATAGAAGATAGTGAGTTGTCGCGAAACTGCGTTCCGCTCCTGCGGCATGGCCCTGCGGGGGGATTTCGGGGCTCCGCCCCGGTCGTGGTCTGTCGGCTATTAAGGGGCTCTGACCCTGTTTATTAAAAAAAAACAGATGCAGGTTAAGAAAATGAACAAATTCATCGACAAATATAAAAGGCACTATTTTCATAAGTGTCACTGCTGATGTATGCGTTCAGCACTGCAGGCCGGGCTGCGGAATTTAAGTCCCGGTTATAAAAAATACAGGCGGTTCTTCATCAGGATGAACAGAATCAGGATGCTGCTAACTTCGGATCTGCACATTGGTATTGCCGGCAGTGCGGCCATGCCTGTAAAAGAGGAGCGAATCCAGACTTTCCGCAGAATCTGCACGCTGGCAGAGAAGCATGACATACTGCTCATTGCCGGTGACCTGATACATGATGAAACTGTCACAGGCGATATTATTGAAACAATAAGGGATGAATTTACGCGGCTTCTGTCTGCGGGGATTGAAATTTATTATACCGCAGGTAAAGGGGAGCTTATCAGCGATGGTTCCATTAATCCGTCAATAACAGGACTGCCGGTTACCCGGTTGTTTTGTGATGAAAATGCAGGATTCAGGGTCAGATCGGGCAAGGGGGATCTGTATATTTACGGCACAGCGTTCGGCAGTTCATCGGGTTTTAGCGCAGCCTCAAAGGGTTCAGGCAAGGGACTGCATATAGGGCTGTTCAGTGCGGGATTCAATCCCGCATCAGATACAGATGAAGAGAGAACCTATATAGGAAAAGACGATATCAAAAAGATGAACCTTGATTTTTATGCAATGGGAAGTGACCATAATTTCAGGGTTTTCAAGCTTGCGAACAGAATAATTGGCGCTTATGCCGGCAGTCCTGAACCCTGCTCGTATGCAGAGACCGGTGACAGGTTCGTAATATCCATTGAGGCCGGGACGGGGTCCATAAGCAACATAAAAAGGATAGCTGTTAATACCACAAGAATACTCTGCAACGATATTGACTGCACCGGACTTCTGGGCGAGTCCGAACTTGTCGACAGGATAAAAACATCTCTTCAGAAAGAGAATTCTTACATAATAAGGCTTACCGGCGAAAGGGACTTCACTTTCAGTGACATGCTGCGTTCTGAACTTGCCGGTTTTTTCAGGGGTATTGAAGTGCACGACAATACTCTGCCGCACCTGAATATTCTGCTCGAAGAGAACGGCAGCGGTGATGATCTGCAGTCTGAATTTTTTAACAAACTGAACACCAGGCTTGACGGAAGCAGGAACGGAGTCTCGACTTATGCGGCTGCGAAGATTCTCTGCAGGAATGCGTCCGGCAGGAGGCTTTTTTGCGATTTTTGAAGCTGGTAATATCTCAGCCCGGCAGGGGCAGGACTGTTGTTGATTTCAACAGGCGGGGTGAGACCCTGCTGCGCGGGAAGGATGCGGACCAGAGCCATGTGCCTGATATAATCAGGCAGTGGATGACCATGCTGAACGGCAGAATCAGGAACGATTGCGCCTTTCCTGTAAACAATGAACTCTACATCGAGTCTGGTTCAGGCGAACGTGGTTACAGGCTTGTTTCTATTAATAAAAAAGTTACGGCCTGGGAACAGGAAACTGTTCATTCAGGTTACTTCCCGGTAAACATGGATAAAGATATTCCGGGGAACTGGCTGGCGGGAATGCCCCGATTTTTCAGCGCCGAGGATATGCTACTTCTGTGTGTGCATGACAGGGAGCTTGTTGAGCAGGGTAATGATCCCCTGTTTTCGGGCAGAAGGCTGGCTTCACTTTTGCTTAAAAGAGAGATCAGGTCAGACGGACCGGTTTTTATAAGCGGACTTGAAGGGCTCAGCACGTCGCTTGAAAAAGAGCTTAATATACTGTCAAGAGAGATGCAGATTCTTGAACTGAAAATGATGAAGAAGGACAGGCTTAAAAAGGAGACTGCACATTCAGTTCGCACACTCAACCGGCTTAACAGGCAGATTGAATCTGCTGCGGAATACAGGGAGACGCTGCTTGAGATAAAGAAAAAAATTGAACAGCGGGACCGGCTTACACATAAAATAAGTGAAACCAGGAAGGACCTGATGGAACTTAAGGAGATAGGCGACAGAACCGGTTCGCTGGAAAAGGACCTGAAAAAGCGGTTTCCTCAGTTTTACAATGAGAAGTCGGACGGCCTGCCCGACATGGACAGGATACAGAAATCATTTAACTCTCTGCGTGACATTAACGAAAAGATCGATATTTACAGGCAGAAAAGAAAAAATATTTCAGCGCATATTATCAGGCTGACAGCAGCCTTTGCCATTTTTACGCTGTTGGCGCTGGGTTTTGCCGCGTCCAAATATTTTACTACAGGCATTGACATGGTAAAGCCGCTTATTGCGGCTGCGGCTGCTTCCGGTCTGCTTGCCCTTGCCGGCATGGTGGCAGTGTTCAGTATAAAAAAACAGCAGCCCGTAGTGACTCTTGAAGAGAAAAAGGCAAGGGAGGCCGAACTCTTCGATCTTCTTCATAAAAATAATTTTCCCGTGGATGACTTTAAAACCGGCGAGATCTACGATTTTCTCTTCCAGTATTTCGAAGATTTCATAACTTTCAGGGATATCCGCAACGAGCTTGCTGATCTGAAGAAGAGAATCAGCAGCACCGTGACATTTACCGAGAAAGAGAAGAAACTGGATTCCCTCTCCGAGAAGCTTGATGAAACATCTTCAGAGATTGAAAGACTGTTTGCAGGACTGGATCAGTCGGTTCACCCCTTGCCTGACCCGGCTGATATTGAAAACGCTTCTGCAGAGGTGGGCGGACTTATCAAGGAGCTTGAGGTTAAAATTCAGCACGAAAAATCCGTGATATCCAAGCTGGAGGAGCAGTTCAGCGAGCAGTCCGGGGCGGATGTTAATCTGCTCGAAATTGAATCTGAAATGAATGATATTAATACCAGGATAGAGTCGTTAAAGGCCGAGGCGGAGACTGCCCGTTTTCTTGAAGAGACCTTCCGCGAGGCATCGGAGCCGTTCCTTGAAAAATGCATTGAGGAATTCACCACAATTCTGTCGTCAAATATTTCAAGGCTGATGTCCTACAGGGCTGATGAAAAAATATCCGCGGCGCTCACAATGCTTTTTGATCCCGGAACTCCGCTGCCGGAACTTGATCTGCAGTCCAGGCTGATGCTGTCTCTTGGTGTCAGGAGCGCGCTGTCAGCCTATTTTGCACGGGTGGATATCCCCCCCGTTCTTATTGTTGACCCGGTGGAAAATACCTCCCGTGAAAATGTTGAGGAATTTAATAAAATATTGCTTGAATTGTTCGGCAACCGACAGGTAATTATATTCACTTCCGGTACAGATTCCGGAACTGACTTAATCTGAATGTAATACCTGATATGGATAATAACGGACAACTGACATTTTCCGATGACCCCCTTTTAAACGAGAGCAGCGAAATATTTCAGCTGATCTCAGAGGGCAAGTTTCGCGAAGCGATTAAAAAAACCGATCATGTAATGGGTGTCAATCCCGATTATCCCGGCGCTGTTGAAGCATACAGGACCGCCAAGTTCTGGTTCAACAGGGAGAAGGAGTTTCGCAAGCTTCCCGAGGGTAAGCGCACTGCTGATTTTCTCATGGAGGAATGGGCCTCGTTCGATGATTACGCCTCGTTAAAAGAGATGAAGAGTTCATCCGCCTACAAATCCGCAATGAGATATGTTTTTTTCAGGGCCGCAGAGCATTACAAGCTTGCGTTTCAGTCCAACCAGGAGACCGACAGCAGGTCTGACCTTCTGACAAATCTTGGTGAATGCTTTTTAAGGCTGAGGGAGCACAGGTTTGCCGTAGAGACTCTGGAGTTTGCCCGCAGCTCGTACAGGGGCAGTGCCAGGCTTCTGTTTATACTGGGCGAATCATATTATCATATAGATGATCTGCCCAAGTGCCTGCTCTACTACAGGGAGGCGTTTGCCGTTGACCCTTCAGAGGTTGATCTTTCACTGGTCGAGGCTGTACCCGTAAAGGATATTATAAAGTCAATCAATGATTCGGACCGTAATTTCCGCGACATAAGGGAATGGATACCTGTATTCGGATTTCTGACAGATATTTTTTATGTGCGTAGAAATCTGAACAAGCACCAGGTTGAAACCCTTAAGCGCGAGGTTTTTAACCTTGAAAATTCCCTGGCAAGGCTGGGGCTGGATGAAATCGAGTCCACAAATATTCTTCCGCGCATGCTTAACAAATATTTATGGCTTCTTGATTATTATGAACATCAGAACACCAATCCCGAAAATACAGGGCAGATAAGATCAAGGCTTATCTCCCTGGACAGTGAACTGTTCAGCGAATATTTCAGGAAGCCGCAGCATAAAAGGCATTTCTGAGCATCTCTCTTTTTTTTATTGATTTTTTGCCCATAGTTGAAAGTATTAAGTAAAATCAGCAACAGGACAATAAATGAGCGGTTTTACACTATTATCATATCCTGTACAGAAGGACGAAAGTCTGCTTTCTCTTGTTGCGGACAGGTCGCGCTACATGCTCCCCATAGGCGGAAGGTTCAGGGTGATCGATTTTACCCTGCGCAATTCCGTATCATCGGGTGCTGTTGAGACAATCATTTTCAACAACCATGATGATGATCTTGAGTCATACGTTGCCGGATCATCTGAAGATAGTTCTGCGCCGCACCACGCGATCAGGGTGGTGCCCTTTCCCAGGTCAGACGCTGAAATTATTCAGCAGGCCGTGTCAGAATCCGGGTCATCATACTTTGTGCTGTACAACGGCGACATCCCGTCAATAATAAACTTTTCCAGGGTAATGGAAAAATTCCTGAAGACAAAAAAGAAGCCCATGCTTGTCAAACTGAGCATAAACGGCAGGGCGACCATGGCGCACAAGGTTGTAATAACTGATAAAAAGAGTCTGCTCGCGGTGATAAAAAAGTCGGTCAAAAGCCAGGACTCAACGCCCAACTACTTCGAGATGCTAATAAACATGCTGATACATACGGGCATTACAACGTCATCTGTTGACGCCATGGTATGGACCATGAAAAGCGTAAACGAATACTACATGCTGAACAGGGAGATAATCTGGAACAGCGGAATTTCTGATCTGCTTGAGCGCGAAAGAATTATTAAAAGCAGGATACGGGCTGACAGGTTCGCGCTGCTTGACGAGTACTGTTTTATCCGCAACTCCTTTGTTTCCGACTACTGTTATATTAACGGCACTGTCGAGAACAGTATAATATTCCCCGGTGTGCAGATAGGGCAGGGTGCCATTGTAAAGGATTCCATAATTCTTCCTTTTGTAAAGATAGCGCAGGGAGCAAGGGTGACTAACGCGATTATTGATGAATCTACAGATTTGACCGATGAAAGGCCTAATGTGGGGATCAACTGCCGCGTAGGTTATGACGAACACCTTATGGAGAACAGGGCGTATCCCGGGAGGCTTCATTCAGGGCTTACACTTGTCGGCAAGAACAACCATTTCAGGGACGGAATATTTATAGGCGCTGCATGTTATGTGGTGTCGCAGTCGCGCGAATCATACTTTACCGGTGAAAGAATAAGGCTCTACGATGGTGAGTCGATCCTGCCGCTGTAAAAAACTTAATGTTCATGTAAAATCCCGTCATCCAGAGAAGAACGTGCAAAAATAATCATAGCATTTTATATGATTATCTATCTCAGAAATTTCATACCTGTACCCGCTTCGGGCGCCACCCGGCTCTTCAGAATATAAAATCGGTCGAAAGAAAGTTTGACTTGTTCTCCCTGACAATCTCGGTAAAGATCTTCTTGTTCAGGCTGTTCTCTTTGGCTGCAACAAGGGAACGTATGGTAAATACCCTTAGTGCGTCAGATACCGAGAGTGTCCCCTCTGCCGAATCTTTGCGGCCGGTAAAGGGGAATGTGTCCGGGCCTCTCTGGCACTGCGAGTTTATGTTTACCCGGGCAACCTGGTTAACCAGCGGGTCTATTAGCCTGGCTATTTCGTCAGTACCTGTTCCGAATATGCTCACCTGCTGTCCGTACTTTGATTCCATGATATACCTGAGCGGTTCATCTATGTCGTTGAATGCTGCAACTGGAATTACCGGGCCGAACTGTTCCACGTGGTAAAGCTGCATGTCGCTGTTTACGGGGAAAACTATGGCCGGGAAGTATATGCTTTCTATATGTTTGCCCCCTCTTTTATTAAGTACGGTCGCTCCCTTTGATACTGCGTCCCGGACCAGTGAGTCAAGGTACGCGGCCTTGCCCTCTTCCGGCAAAGGGGTAATGTCCACCCCTTCGTCCCAGGGCATGCCGGCCTTAAGCCTGTCAACGGCCGCGGTGAACTGTTCTATGAACTTCGGCAGAATATCCTGGTGCACATAAAGCATCTTCAGAGCTGTACAGCGCTGACCGTTAAAAGAGAGTGTGCCTGTAACAATTTCGTTTACTGCCAGATCAAGGTCGGCGTCAGAAAGAACAATGGCCGTGTTCTTGGCCTCAAGTCCCAGAACGCTGCGCAGCCTGTGCGGCGAGGGATGTGCCTTCTTGATTATATCCGCCACGTGGCTTGTGCCTATGAACGCGAGTACGTTCACTTTCCCGCTCTTCATAATGGGCTGTACAACCTCCTCACCGTCGCCGTAAACAGTGTTCACCACCCCGGCCGGGAAAGAAAGCCTGAAAGCCTCGAGCAGCGGACTGTGCAGCAGTACGCCCAGCTTGGGCGGTTTGAATATAACCGCGTTGCCTGTAATGAGTGCGGGTATGAGCGTCGCATAAGTTTCGTTAAGCGGGTAGTTAAAGGGCCCCATGCAGAGTACAACTCCCAGTGGCGAGCGCCTTATCTGGCCTATTACACCCTCCTCTATCTCGAATCTTGAACTCTTCCTGTCCAGGTCCTTGAGCGCGTTGATGGTATCCTTTATGTACTGCACGGTCCTGTCGAACTCCTTCTGCGAGTCTTTGGCCGACTTGCCGATCTCCCACATGATCAGCTTTACTACTTCTTCGCGCTTTTCAACCATGCGCGCCGTAAACTCTTCGACGTGACTTATCCTCTGTCTTACGCTCATAGTGGGCCACAGGCCCCGGCCGTTGTCAAACGCCTCAACAGCCGCATCCAGTGCGTTCATGGCTTCTTTGCCGGTCAGCTTCGGGTATTCTCCCAGAACCTTCTGCTCAGGGCCTTTACCGTTCTGAATATAAACCGGCGAGAGTACCTTTTCAAAGGGGCCTGTCCAGTGGCGGATTTCGCCGTTCACAAGGTACCCGGTCTGTCTCTGGAAGCTTATGCTGACCTTTTCTGGTATGGACTGTTCATCGGGAAAAATCTTTTTTAAATTCATCGTCTGCCTCGCTCTGTAAATGACCGTATCTTCCGACGCGGCTTAATCGCCATAACCATCGGCGCGCATGGGGCCTGCGCAAATATATATACTCTATTTATTCTGTCAATGATGACATATTTATAATACATAAAATACACGTTGCCGCAATTTTGTCATGGAAATTTTTCAATAATCAATACTAATTCCGTGAACATTTTGCAGGGTAAACGCCTCTATGCGTTAACTTTAGCTTGACTAAACCCCCCTGATGTGCTGACCTAAGGTTAAAGTTTTATCAGCATCAGAAGGTACTCAATTGGCAGCCGTAAATCATACACCCGATACTCCCGAAAACTGCAGTAAAACAGAAACCACTGAAACGGCCCTGTCTGAAAAGAATTTCATGGATCTTATACAGTCCTCGCCCGACGCTGTTTTTGTCTACGTGGGTGACAGGATAATATTTGTGAACAAGGCGGCCGTAAAGCTGCTGCGTGCCGAAAAGCCCGAAGACATAACAGGGCATGACGTGTGGGAATTTATTCCCCGGCAGAGCCATAAAGCGCTGAGAAAGGCGATCAGCCTTATAATAAGCCACAGCCGCAGCTATATAACCTCTGAAGATAAAATGATCACCGTTGACGGCAGCATTATTGACATCGAGCTGTCGTCAACGTACTTCAACTTTAACGGCAAACACGGCATACAGGCCTTTGTCCGCGACATCTCAAAGCGTAAAAAGACCGAGGAGCAGCTCAGGAAATCGGAACACGAATACAAGCAGATAGTTGAACTGACCGGCACTGCCATACTCTTTATAGAGGAGGACAGGACAATCTCGCTGATTAACGGCGAGTGCGAAAAGATTTCAGGTTACCGCAGGGACGAGATCGAGGGCAAAAAGAAATGGACCGAGTTCATTGCACCCGAGGACCGGTGGATGCTTGAACGCAGCCAGTACACAAGGAGCAGGAACGACGGTGTGCCTGTGAGCATGGAGTTCAGGCTTATAGACAAGTACAAAAAGTACCACAACGCCTTCATGACCATATCTACCATACCCGGAAGCAGAAAGAGCGTGGCCTCAATAATTGACCTGACTGAAATACAGATGGCACAGGAGATGCTTGCCGCCGCACGTCAGAACTACCGCATCCTTGTTGAGAATACAAAAGAGGCCATAGCCATTATCCAGGATGAACATGTGCGTTATGTAAACCCCAAGCTTTGCGAAATTACGGGCTATACCGAAGAAGAGGTTATCAATAAAAAAATCTATAAGCTGGTTCACCCGGACTTTAATGATATAGTGCGCAAAGAGTACAGGTACAGGCTTGACGGCGCCGAAGCCAGCACCATGCTGCCTGTAAAGATAATCGATACGGACAAAAACGAAAGGTGGTTCCAGATCAACTCCGTGCTTACCCTCTGGTGGGATAAACCTGCCGTGCTGCTGTTTTTTAATGATATAACCGAAACCAAGAAGGCGCAGGACGCCCTTATGGCAAGCGAGGAGAGGTACAGGCTGCTGGCAGAGAACGCCGATGACATAATCGTTATATATGACCAGGACGGCATAATAGAATACATCAATACTTCCGGCCGTGAAATATTCGGCAGCGACAGGACAGTGCCCGGGCGTGACAACGTAACGGACATACTTAACCTTACGCCTGACTTCAGGCCCATGTCCCTTGTTGAGGGCAGGCATCCCGATGGAAGCACCAGTTTCAAGAACCGCGTAGAGGTTATGAGGCCCGACGGCGCCATAATGCTCTTCGAGACCATATCCAATCCCATAACAATGGAAAACAACAAGCCGGGCATGCTTGTAATAGCCCGCGACTGCACTGAACGCAAGAAACTTGAAAAAGAGATTATACAGATATCTGAACGCATACGTCACCAGGTAAGCCGGGACCTTCACGATGACCTTAATCCCCATTTAATAGGAATAGAGGCGCTCTGCCAGGTGCTGTCCATGAGCCTGCGCAAGCTTAAACTGCCCGAAGCTGACGAGGCGCAGAAGATAGCCGAGCTTATAAATAAGGCCATAACAATGACCTACAGGCTCGCAAGGGGACTCTGCCCCGTTGACCTTGAGTCCACGGGTATACAGACTCCGCTTATGAACCTTATGAAGGTTATACGGTCCCTCTACGGCATAGAATGCATGTTTGACTATGATGACAATATTATCATTGAGGATATTACCCTTTCGACAAACCTTTACTACATTGCCCAGGAGGCAACGCTTAATGCCGCAAGGTATTCAGGCGGGAGCAGGATCTCCATTACGTTAAAGAAAAGAGATGATTTCCTTGTGCTCAGCGTTGAAGACAATGGCTCGGGCATCACGAAGAAGAAGGAACCCGCCGATGATGCGGGCAAGAGCAGCGGAATGGGGCTCAAGATAATGAAGTACAGGGCTGAAATAATAGACGGTATTCTGCAGATAAGCAGGAACAGGCCATCTGGCACGGTTATTTCTGTGATGATGCCCATAAATATACTAAAATCTGAAGGAAGGATATCCTATGGTGGACGGTACACTAACCAGCAGCAGAAAATATAAAATATATATTGTTGAGGATCACCCCATTTTTCTGGACGGTATTTCGCAGCTCATCAATAAAGAGGATGACATGTTTGTAATGGGGGGCTGCGAGTCCTCGGGCGAGTGCCTCAGGGTAATAAAGGACAACATGCCTGACCTGATCATAGTGGATATTACCCTTAAAGACAGCTGCGGCATTGAGCTTACCAAGGAGCTCAAAAAGAAATACCCCAATGTCCCGGTTCTTATACTCTCTATGCACGAGGAGCTTATCTTCGCAGACAGGGTGCTCAAGGCGGGCGCGCGCGGCTACATAACAAAGCGCGAGGCCACCACAAAGGTAATCGAAGCCATAAGGCGGGTACTTCAGGGCAAGATATACATCTGCGAAACCATGATAGACCACTTTCTTGAAAGGTCCATAACCGGCGTGCAGAACTTTAACGAGTCCCCCGTTGAAAAGCTCAGCGAACGCGAGTTCGAGGTCTTCAACCTTATAGGCAAGGGTATGACCAACAGGAGCATTGCCGAGGTGCTCTCGGTAAGCACAAACACCGTCTCTACCTACAGGGAGAGGATCAAGGACAAGCTTAATCTGCAGAATAACGCCGAGCTTAACCGCTACGCCATGCAGTGGAACCAGAATTAGCCCCCTTCCCGGCCCCGGCGTACTGCCGCCCATACCTGCCGTTTTTCTGGAAATATTCCGCCTGACGCGCTAAATTGAACTATCTCGGCCTTGATATTACGCGTGAAGGCAGGGCAGGTGCGTTATGAGACTTAAAATATTTTATGCCTTTCTCTTTATATTTGTGATCATTACTCCGCGAATAATCAACGCTGTTATTATGCCCGACAGAAATATAATGCTCAACCCCCTGTCGCATAAAACCGGGTCAGCCTCGCTGCAGTTTATACCCGGGGCAGGGGGCTGGGCCGAACTTGACAGGTTCACCGGCATAGCTGGGGACAGCGACCATTCGTTCGACGTAATGCTGGGCGCTGCCGCAGAGCTCTTCAGGCTTGGTGATGATTTTGACTTCACCGTGTCAAGCGACGTCGAGCTTGTTGCAACGCCGGATAGCCCCATTTACTTTAATCCCAGGGCTCTCTTCTGGCAGGAGTCGTTCCAGTTCGGGGCAGCCCCGGGCAGTTCATTTATTCATCTTGGCTACGTGCACCGCTGCAGGCATGATGTTGACAACATAGAGGTGGAGGATAATACGGGTGAGAGAAGGGAGCTGGTACTCATATACGACAGTATATTCGCAAGGTGGATTCCGGGTGCGATCATCCCTGGCCCGTCGCCGCGCTTGCCCCTGCTTACGCGGTTCTACCTTCGCGCCGATCTCTTTGTGCTTAAAACCGACGAGAGGTCCATGGTTCTGCCGGATAAAAATATTAACAACCTGAGGACAGGGCTCTCGGCGGGTATTGACACCATTGTTGCAGATACGAAGATGGGACTTGTTTATGCGAGGTTCGGCTGTTCAGTATATTCCTTTGCTGACAGATGGAACATTTCCTCTGCGGAATACAGGGAGCTTTCGGCCGATTATTCGGCAGAGGCCGGGCTGCTTCTGCCGGGCGCTGCCGGGGACCTGGCGCTCTTTGTAAACTTCAGCAGGCAGGGAATGACCATGATTAATCCGCGCAACGAGAGCCGCTCCTTTTTATCTTTCGGTGTCAGGCTGCGCGCGGGTGCCATGTATAACTGAAAAGGCCCGGCTGCGCGCTCAGGCCTTTTTAATGAACTCGCTCTTTGCGAAGCGGATGCGTTCCCCGTAGATGCCCCCCTTTGCGCGTCTGCCCGCGGCTATGACCAAAACCACCACCGCGTCGCGCGGAAGATCGAGTATTCTTTTTATCCGCTTTGAATCGTAGCCCTCCATTGGGCATGAATCGTATCCATAAGCCCGCAGCGAAAGCATAAGATTCTGGCAGCCCAGGGCTGTGGACTTGACTGCCCAAATCTTCATCTGGGATTTACTGACCGGCTCGCGTATAATTGGAACCGAAAGCCCCCTGAAGAAATAGAGGAACCTTTTGGCTAACCCGAAAATACCGAGCGGGCCCTGCGAATAGACAAAGGGAACAATCTTTTTGTAATAACTTACGGCGCTTTTCGGCACACCCTTTGCTTTCCCGAATATGCGCAGCATTTCACCGGCGCGGGACTGCCAGGTGGCTGTGCGGGCAACTGCAACAATCAGTTCCGACGCGGTCTTTGCGGCAACCTGGTCAAGGCAGGCTTTAATAAGGGCCTCCTTTCTGGCCGGGGACTGGACAAGGTAAAATTCCCACTGCTGCAAATTAGACGAGTTGGGCGCCAGTATCGCGTTCTCAAGGCAGCGCTCCATTATCTTTTCAGGGATGGGTTTACCGTCGAATATCCTCACTGACCTGCGGGAGTTGATCACCTTCTGAAATTCTTTCGGGTCGATCTTCGGGGCTTTCTCAACATAATCGGTTTGTGGTGCTGATGAAAGTATATCGTTTGCCATAAAATTCCTCCAGTTGCGCGTAGTATGCACCTGTTATACCCGAAGTCAACATTATTACACGGGGGGACTGATAATTCATCTATCCGTCATGTATTCGTCATCTATCCGTCATGTGTCCGTCATCTATCCGTCATCTATCCGTCATCTATCCGTCGCAAAAGGGTAGAGGTTTATGCGGATAATTGCCATGTCTTTACCGGTAAAAATCTGATTTTCACCTACGGTATTCTTTTATAGTATTCCCCGCCGCCACGGGCGGCGGAAGCCGGTACATTTTATTCTTAAAAAAGTACTTTTCTTTCTGAATATAATGCATAGAATCTGCTCAGTCTATCCGGAAATTATAGCAGCTTCCGGAATTATGCAACCGTACCGGGTTTTTACTGTTAAATATTGAAGAACGTACGGGCTGAATTATAAAAGTAATATTATGGAGGATTTGTGTGAAAAAGGCAAAGATTGCATTTATAGGCGGGTCAGGCCTGTATGACATTGAAGGAGCAAAGCTGATTGAACAGGTTGACATAGAAACACCCTGGGGCAGGCCCGCTGATAAAATTGATATAGTTGATTTTAACGGCGTGACAGCGGCATTTCTGCCAAGGCACGGTCGTGGCCATGTACACGCGCCGCACCAGCTTAATTTCAGGGCCAATATTGCCGCGCTTAAAATGATCGGCGTTGAAGAGATTGTAGCCTTTTCTGCCGTAGGCAGTCTTAAAGAAGAGATCCCTCCCATGGATTTTGTTCTGCCGGACCAGATTATCGACAGGACAAAGGGTATAAGGCCCTCAACATTCTTTGAGGATGGAGTTGTGGGGCACGTCGGGTTTGCCGATCCCTTCTGTTCCAGGCTGCATGATATAATCGTTCCAGTGGCAAAGGAGCTTGGCCTTAAGCTGCACACAAAGCAGACACTGGTCTGCATGGAGGGTCCGGCGTTTTCCACAAGGGCCGAAAGCAACCTCTACAGGTCATGGGGAGCGGGGGTTATAAACATGAGCACCATACCCGAGGCAAAGCTCGCGCGCGAGGTCGAGATCTGCTACGCCGTAATATGCATGAGCACCGATTACGACTGCTGGCACGAGAGCGAGGAGGATGTAACTGTCGAGATGGTGGTAAACAACATGAATACAAACTCGGCCAATGCCAAAAGGCTGGTCAAGGCCATTGCGGCCAGACTTGGACAGCAGAGGACATGTGCATGCTGCGGCGCGTCAAAGTTCGCGGTAATAACAGCGCCTGAAAAGAGGAACCCGGTTCAGGTTAAGAAGCTTGCGGCAATACTGCCCGATTATTTTTAGAAGTTCATTTAAACACCGGATGTGAAGTTGACACCTGGCGCTTCTGTGACCGGGTCAGGTTTCATGCCGGTAATGGCCAATATAAAAAAATAAAAAAAATAATCATTTTCTTGACAAAAACAGCGCAAAATTTTTTTGTTATCGCCAGCTTATATGAACTAAAGAGGCATGTACTTAATAAGACATAATCGTAAAAAAAATTGTATTTTGCATTTTTTTTACACAATAATATTGACTAAAACGGTATTTAATACTACATTAAATGCAACACACACTTTATATGGAAACAGGCAACTGGTTCCGTATAACTCAATCAAATCCTCATAAAAAAGAACCGGCAAACTTAACAGCCCACCCTGGGCTGTTTTTTTTGTTTATTTATTATTAATTCGTTTACTTTACACAAGGGGGTTTTCTGTTTATATTTAAGCCATTCAGGACAATAATAGATGTATCTAAAAACGTCCGCAGGGTACGTATATATAAATATATAAAAGCATTAGTAGAAATACCTGCTCAATTATTATTGTTTTTTAAGAGGAAACAATCATGAAAGAAAAGTACACAGCCAGTGAATCATTACAGATTAAAACCGCCTTTGCCTATTTTATAGCACTTGCCATGACAATGACTATAGCTGTAAGCTTCCTGGTAATAGCCGGCATGCCGATGAAGGATATTCTGCCGCAATCATTGGCCGCGTTTTTCTGCGTAGGCCTTGCGTTTACACAGTACAGGCTTAAAAGACGCAAAAAGGATTCCCTGCTCATACCATGGATTGTTTCATTCATTACAATTATAGTGCCGTTCATAGCAAAAATAAAATATTCTATTACGCACAGCTGGACATTCGTTCTTGGCGCCTATAACACCTCTGCGCTGCTTGTAGTAATGACACTTATTACCTGCCTTTTTTTACGTGAAAAACTATTCATAGCAGTATCAACAGTTGCCATAATCGGGTGGAGCATATTTATCTATGTTGCCCTTAACAGCGGCGCCGAGTATTCCTGGGACGCCATTGTTAACGGCAAAATATATTACGGGATAATCCCATCGCGTGAGATATTCTTTGTTTTTTGCCTTGTCGTAATCTGCTACGTGGCATTCAGGCTTATAAGAATAATAAACGTATTCCAGCTGCAGACAGCAATGCAGCATTCAGAGATTCAGAAGCGGGTAGACCAGATGCATGACATGAACATCGAGATAAGGGACAACGTGAACATGCTCTTTACCGAGGTCGATTCGCAGAACTCCCTTGTGCTCAAGTTCAACGACAGGATGCAGAGCCAGGCTGCCACATTCGAGGAGATATCTGCAACTCTCGAAGAGCTGCGCGGTTCATCCGAGAGCATACATAATTCCACACTGGAACAGATTGACGGCAACGTGAAGATGGACGAGATAGTTGAGGACTTTAAACACATCAAGACCGAGACCAGGGATAACCTGAACATGACATATACCCAGATACAGGGCATTGCCAACAGGAGCCAGGAGGCTAATGATAAACTCATGGATGTTGAGAGCACCATGAATACCATCGCCGTGCAGAGTAACAGGATATCCGAAACTGTAAATATAATCGTGGACATCGCGGACAAGATTAACCTTCTTTCACTTAACGCGAGCATTGAGGCTGCGCGCGCAGGCGAGCATGGCAAGGGATTTGCCGTTGTAGCCGACGAGATCGGAAAGCTCGCGTTTATGACAACAGAGAGCATAAAGGAGATCGAAAAAGTTCTCAGCCTTAATGATTCGGTTACAAAAAAGGGTGTAGAGGTCATAAAGGTCTCTTCAGAAACAATCAAGGAGATGATCGACTCGATCTCGGGCAGCAACCAGAACATTCAGGTATTGCAGGACAGCCTGATGGTCGAGGAGAAGTACATCAACTCGATCATAAAGCAGATGGAGGAGAACATAAGGCTTGCGCGTGCGATAGGTACCGGTACAGACGAGCAGAAGAACGCCCTTGAGAACACCAGCAATGCAATAGAGGACCTGAACGCCATAGTAACAGAAATGGTTAAGGAGATCCAGGAACTGGCCGGTTCTTCCAATGTTGTGCTTGAAAGCGCAAGGCACCTGCTGAACAAGGCTGACGAAACAGCCCAGTAGATCAGCTGTGCTGCAGAAATTTAAGCATGTCGGTCCGTGTGATTATTCCAGCGAGCCGGCCATCTTCAACAACCGGAAGGTGGCCTATACCGTTTATGAACATAAGGTTCTCGATCTCCCGCGCTGTCGTGTCGGGCTCACAGGTGATCAGCTTTGTCCGCATGTAGGCCTTGACCGGAGATGACATCTTGCCGTTTTTACGGCCGGTCATTATATCGCGAAGCGTAAGCATGCCCCCGAGCTCGCCTGAACTTTTCATTACGGGCGCCCCGGATATATCGTGATCCTCGAAAAATCTTGATGCCTCAACAAGCGGCCAGTCCTGCTGCACAGTTATAACATCGGGTGACATTATATCGCGCGCGGTAACAGCATCTTCAAGGTGCGCCGTAAGGTACTCAAGCAGGCTGCGGAATACATCTTTGCCTTCGCCCTGTTTTACAAGCGCCGATGCGGCTTTGGTGTGTCCGCCCCCTCCAAAGGGGCGCAGTATGTCTGTAAGGTCTATGACGTTTTTTCGGCTCCGGGCTATTATAAGGGTGCATGGCGGCTTGTCGAAGTGAAAGACGCCGAACATGGCATCGGGATTTTCTATGTTGAATATCTCCTCGACAACAGCCGCAAGTCCCGCGTTCTGTCTTTCCATGGCATAGTAGCTGAATACAATCTGGTGGCCGTTTATGTCCTGCCAGACCAGTGTGTTCATTATTTCATGGAACAGGGACAGCTGGTATTCTTCGCGCAGTGATTTAAGAAAGTTGTTTGTAAGCTTTATGTCTGCCCCGTGTTCAAGCAGGTATGATGCGGCGGTGAAGTCGTCACGGGTCACGTTATCGTGCGTAAAGTTCCCTGTATCGGCGTAGATGCCGGTAAGGGCAATAGTTGCGTCGCGCTCTGATACACTGATGTTCTGTTCAATTACTTTAAGGCACAGCATTGTGGTGTTTGATCCGTAGTTCCCCTGGTAAATAGTTGCGCCGGTAAAGTCGCAGGTGTCGGCTGAGTGGTGGTCGTAGATTATTATCTCGCCCGGTTCACCCGCTGCCTGTTCAAAGTATTCCTTTACTCGTGATGCGGAACGGGTGTCAACAATAACTGCGCTTTCGATTGATTGGCCCTTAAGCTCTTCGGAGGGTGTGTATCCAAGGTGATACCTGTAGAGGTTTATGACATTCCTGGCAGCCGGGTGGATCAGCCTGCTCATTACAGGTGTGTGTTCAGGGTGCAGGTAGCGCGCCAGCACCATGGAACCTATGCAGTCCAGGTCTATGTTTGTATGACCGACAATTATCTTCATAAAAGACCGTCCCCTGAGAAGTATAACATACAGGATACATTATTCAGGGGCAGAGTCAAGTTAATTACTGCAAGTGCATGGGGGGCGATTAACCGCATAATTTTTCAGAAATATTTTTTCCTGAACCTGAGGGCCACGTTCACGAGAAGAATAAGAATCGGTACTTCAAGCAGAGGCCCTATTACTGTTGCGAAAGCCTGGTTTGAGCTTATGCCGAATATTGCAATTGCAACAGCAATTGCCAGTTCAAAGTCATTTGACGATGCTGTAAAGCTCACTGCAACCGTCTGTCCGTAATTCCCGCCAAGTTTGAGTGAAATAAAAAAGCTGATAAACCACATTGCAAAGAAATAAATAGAAAGAGGCACAGCGATAATAAGCACATCAACAGGTGATTCAATTATTTTGTTACCCTGTGTGGCAAACATAACTACTATTGTAAATAACAGGGCTATAAGTGTAAGCGGGCTGATCTTTGGTACAAAAACCTTTTCAAACCATTCACGGCCTTTCAGTGCTATAATTGAATACCTTGTAATGACGCCGCTAAAGAAAGGTATTCCCAGGTATATAAGAACGGCCTTCGCTGACTCCCACATCGAAATGCTCACATCAAGGCCCGGTGCCAGGTTGAAAACATTCAGGGCAAGGGTGATGAAGAGGTATATATACACCGCGTAAAACAGCATCTGGAAAATGGCGTTCAGCGCCACAAGACCCACTGCCACCTCGCGGTCTCCGTCGGCAAGCTCGTTCCACACAATAACCATGGCTATGCAGCGTGCAAGGCCAACAAGAATTACCCCTATCATGTACTCCGGGTATCCCCTGAGAAAAATTACAGCAAGGACAAACATCAGAACCGGTCCTATGATCCAGTTCTGGATAAGTGAGAGTGTGAGCAGTTTTTTATTTTTAAAAGCAAGGCCCATCTCTTCATATTTAACTTTTGTGAGAGGGGGGTACATCATAACAATAAGGCCAATTGCGATTGGAATTGATGTGGATCCTATGGAGAGTCCCGTGATAAAAGCAGGTACCGACGGCATGAAGTAACCAATGGCAATTCCTGATGCAATTGCAAGGAATATCCATAAAGTAAGGTACCTGTCGATAAAAGATAATTTTTTTGTAAGCTGTTCCATGCGGTATTACCCCCAGTGAATTTTATCTGTTGTTTATAAGCCGGTAAGGGTATCGTCCCTGTAGCGCCTGATGAAGTCCCCAGCCTCTTCCCTGTATTCCGGATCGGTTTCTTCAAGTACAGTTTTTCTGATCCTCTCTGTTT
>JAAYBQ010000083.1 GCA_012730035.1 Spirochaetota bacterium | reverse complement strand
TCATGATCGTTGCAGGATTGGAGTTTACAAGAACTATCTCGTAGCCCAGGGACCTGAGCGCCTTGCAGGCCTGTGTCCCTGAATAGTCAAATTCGCAGGCCTGTCCTATAATAATCGGGCCTGATCCTATAATCATAATTTTATGAATGTCTTTACGTTTGGGCATACCCCGCTCCTGTATGTTATTTACCGGGAATCTGTGCCGCCCCGGGCGGCAGGGTATTTTGAAGAATACCCTTTTACCTGAAAAACCAAAGGGGGTAAATTGTCAACACATTATGTCCCGACCTGGTCAGAAGATAAAATAACTTTAAATTATCACACAAACAGCAAATTGACATCTGAACATGCCTGAATTATTGTTACTAAAGGTTCAGCAGACCCTGCATTGCCTGCGTTATCTTTTCATAGGTATACGGCTTCTGGAGGAAGAAACTGGCTCCCAGGTTCATGGTCTTTTTAACCCTGTCGTCCAGCCCGTAGCCCGAAGATATGACAACTTTAACGTCGGGCCTGATTGCTTTAAGGTCAATATAAACATCCTTCCCGGACATCCCGGGCATGGATATGTCCAGAATCACAGCGCTTATCATGTCAGCGTTTTTCCTGTACATGTCAATCCCCGAAGGGCCGTCGTAAGCCTGAAGGGTGCTGTACCCGGCTTCTTTGAGCATATCGCAGGCGGTTTCGCGCACAGCCTCTTCATCATCAATAACAAGAACAAGCCCTTTGCCGGGTTTTATTTCACTCGATACCTCTTTCTGCTTCACAGGCTCCATTTTATCAGACGGAAGGTAGACCGTGAATGTTGACCCTTTATGAAGAGTCGAGGAGACATCGATTATCCCTTCGTGTTTTTTAACGATATTATATACTATAGAAAGCCCCAGACCGCTCCCCTCATGCTTCTCTTTTGTGGTAAAAAACGGATCAAATATTTATGATATCTTGTTATCCAGGATGCCCACTCCCGTATCATTCACATTTAGAGCATAATACATTTTACCTTCAATTGATTCCCTGTGAAGGACATGGAATTTTCTGTCTGCGGTTATTTCATCTATCCCTATACTCAGCACTCCGCCCTCATGTTCGTTTTTACCCCTCATGATTGTCATGGCATGAGATGCGTTCACGCACAGGTTAAGCAAGACCTGCTCAAAGCTTCCGCGTTCTCCCCTGACAATTGCTGGTCCGTCGTGATGTGATGTATTTATTTCAACAGATTTTGGAAAACTGTTTTCACATATCTGAACTACATGCGATATTATTTCATTCAGGTCAACGGGAACTGCCGCAAGTTCATCCTTGCGGGTAAATGTCAGCAGCTGCCTGATCATATCCGTGGCCCTGAGCGATGAAGCTTTTATCATGGATATATACTTTTTCACTACGGGTTCATCAAACTGCTTCTTTTCAGCATAAATTTCGAGCATGCTGCTGCCCCCAGAATACCTGCTAAAATATTATTGAAGTCATGGGCAATTCCTCCTGCAAGGGTTCCCACAGATTCCATCTTCTGAGAGTGGATAAGCTGCTGCTGCATCTGTTCCCTCTCATTCTCAAACCTCCTCCTTTCCGATATATCCCTTACTATAGCCATCAGACGTTTTTCTCCACGTATAACAACAGGATTGGCGCTTATCTCAACCCAGAAAGTGGTGTCCGTATTCCGTTTAAACTCCCATTCAAAGGGCGCGGCATTACCCCTGGAGAATCTCTGCAATCCAGGGAACGATTTAAGCATGGCTCTGTCAGGCAGGGCAAACTCCTCGAGAGTCCTACCCGTTATCTCTTCATGATCAGCCATGAACATGGAACATCCGGTATGGTTCGCATCAATTATCTTTTCAGAGTCGATGTCGATTATAAATATACCCTCTCCCGTACCGTTAAAAATAGACCTGTATGTCTCTTCGCTGATTTCAAGTTTTCTGTTACTTTCAATAAGACTGAGCCTGAAGGTATTGATCCTGTCAGCAAGCGCAAGTGAAAGCATTATGGCGAACCACGCGGAACCGACCTTGATGCCCCATACTGTAAGAAAATAATTATCAACTACTCCGTGCAGGCTCAATGCAGTCAGTACCTTTGTGACAAAATCAACCGAGTAGGCTATAAAAAGAAACCGGGCCGGCCTGTTCCCTTTTGCCATGGCATAGGTAACACTTATAAAACTCACAGGCGTGGCGTAAAGCATACAGAGCGTTGTGTAACGTGTAGCCCACTCACCTGTAAATATTGCGGCCACGGCTATAAACATGAACATAATCATGTAAACCCATATAAGCCTGTGTATGACCCTGAAAGTTTTCCTGGTTTCCAGCAGCTGCTGTATGTATGTACCGATACCCAGTCCGATCATTGTGGTGGCGAATGCGTGTGCGCTATGCTGTATGCGCGGGCTATCCGGCCACAGATACATGAAACCATATCCGTTTGCCGCGAACTGCGAGAGAAGCCAGCTTGCGATTATGGTCATAAGGCTGAGATAGACCTTTTCCCTGAGGGAGATAAAAATGAAGAGGTTGTACAACAGAAGCGCAGCCATAATCCCGTAATAGAGCCAGAATCCGGGTATCGACCTGTTGTCCCTTTCTATTACATCCTTTACCATAAATATTTCCGGAGAGAGTACAAAGGTATAGGTTGTACTCATCCTCAGATAATAGACCTGCCTTCCAGATCTTCGCGGTATAAGGAACACAAAATTCTTATCTTTTATTTGACGATGGTAAAATGGATACTTATCGCCGGCATGCCTGACTGTGTAACCTGCTTCCTTCCCGGAAGGAAGATAGAATTCGATGCTGTTCAGTGTGGTATTGTTGATATCAAGCAATAGGTCGGAATCACTATTGTTCTCAACCGTAAATCTGAACCAGTATACTGAATGCGTAAAGCCGAAGTTCAGGGTATTTTTCCCGCTCCTCTGCCATTTTATGTCATTACCCTGAATATTGTCTATGCCGGCATTCGACGTATCTTCAAAGTATTCAATATACTTCGTTATCTTAACCGGCGAGGTATCATTATTTATCACAATTATATTCTCATTAATACCCGAAAAAAGCATTAATGAAATCAGCAATATCTTCATATAACAGAGAACCTCTTACATAACAAATACAAGCCCATTATTGCGAATCTCCACGGCTTATTAACCGGAACTGCCTTATATAACTCAAATCAGTTCATTACAAAAAATCCCGGTTTCACTATAGAATAATAAAAACATGGTGATATTACCATAATTTTTTCTTCCTCCAGTAGCCTGGCGGAATCTGTTAAAACAATTATACCCGGATATCAACAGCCTGAGTCCTCAAAAGCTTTTCTATATCAAAACAAAAACAAGGCTTGACATTAATGTACAATATTTGTAAATCATAGAAAATATATTCCAAGGAATAGGATATGCCCGAACAGAGAAAATTTCCGCGTTATTCATGTTCAATAAAAACAAAATTCGAATACTTTACCGGTAACCCCGACGAAGTTAGTGTTGAAACGAGCGTTGCGGAAAAAGGCAAGGGTGTTATAATTGATATCAGCCGCGGCGGTGTTTTTATCGCCAGCAACACGCGTGTCGCTGCGGGAATGCCCATAATACTGAACTTTGAACTTATGAAGCAGAAAATGAGTATAACCGGGCACATAGTAAGAACAGGCATGCTTGCCAACAACCCGTCAGAGGTTGCCAGGAAGTTTTCCATGTTCTCACACAGGGGTGATTCATACATAGCAGTTGAATTCAACGAACCGGTGGAAGATTTCGATCCGGAAAAACTCAAGTGAAGAAAAAACGCTACATCAGGATCAAGGACGTTTCCCAGATAGATACAGCCAAAATATCTGTCTATGACCTTAATAACAGGTACATAGACCCGCTGGTAAATATTTTCGGCCTTAAGTACAACAGGATGATGCGCAAGGTCGAAGTAATCAAGATAGAACGAATCCACACCAGCGAGATGCACCAGTTCCAGAAAAAGATGATGATCAACCGTGAACACCATCTCTCCATGGAAACCGACGAAACGCAGTATGACAGCCTGCCCATGGAAACGGGCTACCCCGATGATGATGAGTTCTTTGACCCGGATATCTTTATCGAGGATGTAATGACCGGTGCCGAAACCCACCGCGAGCGCCTCAAGGGAATACTGATGAATATAACCGATTCTGGAATAGTAAACCGCGACCACAAGCAGCTCTCCACCGAATACGATGACATTATACGCAATCTTGACATTGACGGCACCCAGCAGCTTGACAAGATGGAGAACTACTACAGGGAACTTACCAACTACCCCAGATCAATAACCTACTACCAGTCCAAGATAGACAAGGACGGCAAGAATATGCTCGAACGCCTTACGGGCAACAGCGAGAAGACCATGAAGTTCATATACTATTATGAAATATGCGCATCGGTCAGAAGAATCTACACCAACCTGAAAAAACACGTGGTTAACCTTGAGAACTTTGTTACGTCAAAAAAATCTGATGACGGTCCGGCCATGAGCAAGCACCAGAAGCAGTCATACAACGATGCAAAAATATCAATAAAAAACACCATAGCTGACATAGACAAAATACTGAAGGATAATGAACAGCTCTACGAGTTCTGCCTTAACCCTGATAACTATTAAAACCTTCCGCCTGCCGACAGTGTGAAGACCATATCACCAGGGCCGGAAATCTCTCTCATTATTCTGAAGTCAACGGCTACAACCCCCGCGTCCCAGAGAATATCAGCACCGGCACACCAGGCGCCGCAGTAAGTACCGGCACCTCCGCCATACACACCTCCATATACTCCCGGTGAAAGATATATATGATCCTTCATAAGCTCTACCGTAAATCCCGTACCCGCAGAATGTACTGCAGATTCGGCGGTATAATTATCCCTTCTGCAAGCGAGCAGCCCGGTAAAGACATAGCGGCCAAAAAGCCTCTCTGCCGAAGTGGTAAAAAATGATTCGGCAGTGACAAATCCGTAAAGCCTTCTGAACAGAGGCAGGCTGATCTTTGAATAAAAAGTGTACGACACAAAGGCTCTATGCTCCATGCTGTTCCAGCCGGTGCTGCAGGTAAATTCCGCAAGCACATAATCGTTGCGGTCAAGCACCGTGTTCCTGTCATCGTACAGCGTCCTCACGGTAAAGGGAAAGAGCATGGCCCTTCCGCCGCGAGGATAATCCTCCAGGCTGTAAAAACTGCCCGACAGAAGCAGCTCAAGCCTGCCCGGCCCCCGGCTGAAAAACCATCCCCCACCGGTAAAGGCATTGGCCGCGCTGTAGATCATCAAACCCTTAGCATCAAGTGAATCTTCAGAGTATGAGGCACCGGCGCCTGTGACAAAACCCGAAGCCGAATTACTCTGCCTTAGCCGTACCTCGCCCGAACTAAAGGCAACATCACCCTGACCCAGCGACGACCTCAGTGTTATTTCGCTATCAAGGCTTTCACCAGTATACCCGGCGGTAAACACGGGCACAACTCCGCGCAGCGGGTCCCCTGCAATATAAAAATCGAGAGTTACAGATGCCCTGGCCGGATAAAGGTCAAGGATTACTGAACCGTCACCGTCACGGATCACATCCACCCTGAGCCTTGAGAGCATGTACCTGGTTTTGAGTATTTCTATGTTATCTTTAAGAATATACTCGTTAAAGACCTCGCCCGCAGCATAAATTTCAGCCGCCATTCTGTTCTCACGGTTATCGGCACCCTGGACCTTTATTCTGCCAACAACCGATTCGTTAAAATATATTTCAAGTATGCCGTCATCGCCCAGAACTGCGCGCCTTATGTAAAACGCGGTGTAGCCCCTGTCGTGGTAACGCCTGAC
>JAAYBQ010000082.1 GCA_012730035.1 Spirochaetota bacterium | reverse complement strand
CAGTAGGTCCAAGGTTCGATTCCTTGTGGGCCCAATTAAGAGGGTAACCTCTTTTGTTTTTTATAATAAGCATTAAAAGGTAAATTAAATGTACGCTATAGTCGAAATTTCCGGAAAACAGTACAAGCTTGAAAAAGACGCGATTGTTAATGTTGATAGATTAAAGACTGCTGAAAAAGACCTTGTTCTTGATAAGGTAATACTTTATTCAAACGACGGCGAAGTAAAAGTCGGGCAGCCATATCTGCAGAATGTCAAGGTAAAGGCCGAGATTCTTGGTGAAGTAAAAGGCAACAAGGTCTTCGGGATTAAATTTAAAAAACGTAAAAATTATACCAGAACAATCGGACACAGAGCGCAGTATTCACAGCTTAAAATAAATGAAGTAGTTGTCGGTTAATGAATCTTTGATAGTAATCCGGCTTGGTAATATTTCTTTTAAAGACGGATTACATCTTCCGGATAAATCACCTGTAAAAATTATTATTTCAGGCCATTCCGGTAACGATTCAAGAGGAAGGGACATTGTCTGTGCTGCAGTATCGGCACTTTCCCAGACACTTGTACTGAGCATAAACCGCCTTGTTAAAGTGGAACAGTCGGTAAAGGTGCAGGATGGCATCCTCTCTTCAACTTTACAGCCCGCCCCTGAACAGGCGGAAGAGAATAAGCTTAAATTGCTGATTGAGTCATTCCTGATAGGAATTCTTGAAATACAGAGGGAATATCCGGATAGAATAAAAATTGAAAATGATGTTTGTTAAGGAGTTATTAAATGGCACATAAAAAGGGCGGCGGCTCATCAAGAAACGGTAGAGAATCCAATGCACAGAGGCTTGGCGTTAAACGTTTTGGCGGCGAAAAAGTAACTGGCGGAACAATAATAGTCAGACAGAGAGGGACTAAAATTCATCCCGGTAAAAATGTCGGTAAGGGAAGTGATGATACACTCTTTGCGAAAATTGACGGGGTTGTTACTTTTGAACGCCTTGATAAAACCAGAAAAAAGGTGTCTGTTTATCCGGCAGTCTGATTTTTAACCGGATCATAGAAAAGTTCAACCGATCGCGTATGGATACATACGCGATTTGTTTTTTCCAGGAGTTAAATTAAGTGGCAAAGTTTACAGATGTAATAAATATTAAGATAAAAGCCGGGCATGGCGGGCCCGGTTGTGTATCTTTTCGCAGGGAAAAGTATATACCCAATGGCGGTCCTGATGGCGGTGACGGCGGCAAAGGCGGAGACGTCTATGTCGTTGCTGACAGGAGGTATTACAACCTCTCGCATTTCTTTCCGGGAAGGGTTTACAGCGCCGCCAATGGCCAGTATGGTATGGGCCAGAACAGATACGGCAAAGATGGTGAAGACCTTGTAATAAAGGTTCCGCCCGGCACTGTAATTTATAATGAAGAGACCGGTGAGGTCATCGCTGATATGATCGAGGAGGAAAAACCCTGCAAAATCGCAACAGGTGGAATCGGCGGTAAGGGTAATGCTTTTTTCAAGACTTCGACCCACCAGACACCACGTTTCGCACAGGACGGGATGCCGGGTGATGAGCTTGAAGTCCGGCTTAACCTTAAACTTATTGCAGATATAGGCCTTGTGGGGCTGCCGAACGCAGGAAAGTGAACGCTTCTGGCTGCAATAACCAATGCAAATCCAAAAATAGGCGATTATCCATTTACCACACTTACACCCAACCTTGGCGTAATGGAATATGATGACGGTGTGGTTTACAAGATTGCCGATATACCGGGAATTATCGAGGGTGCACACATGGGGCACGGGCTGGGGTTATCCTTTCTTCAGCATATAGAACGGGTAAAATGTATTCTTTATATCATAGATGTCTCGGGTGATGATCTTTTATACACGCTTGAACTTCTTAAAAATGAACTTTCAACGTATAACGAGGATCTTCTGAACAGGGAGAGCCGGGTTCTCCTCTCGAAGATTGACCTTGTTTCTGCCGAAGAACTTGAGGAGAAGATCGCGCTTTTCAGTGAAAAGGTTATTCCCATTTCGGTTATTCTTGACGACAGAATAGGCATTCTTTACCGCGGGATAAGGGAGCTGATGGAGAAAAAGGATGGAGAGGACTGAACTATTTAAAAAAATCAAACGTGTTGTAGTAAAGATAGGCACTTCTTCCATAACTGTTGATGACAGGATCGCGGCATCAAAGATTGACGGATTTGCGCGCCAGATTTCGGCGCTAAGGAATTGCGGATACGAAGTTGTCATTGTAACTTCCGGAGCGATCTCTGCCGGTGCAGGCGTGCTGGGTATGAAAAGATCAAATCTGGCGATACCCGAGAAACAGGCACTTGCCGCAGTGGGCCAGGCTGTTCTTATGAACGAGTATAAGACATGTTTTTCAGTTTACGGGAGTAATGTTGGACAGGTTCTTCTGACTGAAGATGACATGCGTCACCGCACACGGTTTTTGAATGCCCGTAACACACTGAATGCGCTTATAACAATGAATGTTATACCCGTTATAAACGAAAATGATACTGTGGCAGTAAACGAAATAAAATTCGGCGACAATGATACACTGTCGGCTCACGTCTATAGCCTTGTTGAGGCTGAACTGCTGGTGCTGCTGAGTGACATTGATGGTTTCTATAATGATCTTAAAGATCCTGAACCGGTAAGATTAATCAACCGTATAAATGATGACATACGCTCAAGGGCCGGAGGTACGGGCACCACACATGGTACTGGCGGCATGGTAACAAAAGTAAATGCGGCCGAGATGATTATGAGACTGGGAGGCATGATGGTCATTGCCGACGGCAGCGAAGAGTCAATCCTTGAGCGTGTACTGGCCGGTGAAATGACAGGGACGCTTTTTGTCGGGCAATCGGTAAAGATAAACAGCCGTAAAAAATGGATCAGCATGAGAAAGTGTAAGGGGACTGTAGTTATTGATGACGGTGCCGTTAACGCGATTACCTGTAACAAGAAGTCACTTCTTGCTGCAGGTATTACACGAGTTAACGGCAGGTTCGTCATGGGCGATATAGTAGATATAGTTAACTCGGGTGATGTCCCTGTTGCGCGCGGCATTGTTAATTACAGTTCGGATGAACTGGAACAGATAAAGGGTAAAAAGAACTCCGAAATCCGGCGAATTCCTGGTATAAATTACTTTGATGAAGTAATAAACAGGGATGATTTTATCCTGCTGTAAAAGAAATTTTATCTCATCTTGAGGATGTTTACAAGCCAATGAGCCTTTTTGAACTAACAGCAACCTGCGCGTTCGGAATAGAAGCAATTGTTGCAGATGAATTAAAGAAACTCGGTTACGAAAAAACTTCTGTTGAGAACGGGCGGGTAAATTTCCGCGGTGATTACAGTGCGATAATCAGAAGCAACCTCTGGCTTCGTTGTTCCGACAGAGTTCACATTAAACTTGTAGAGTTCCCGGCCTCTGACTGGGATGAGCTTTTTGACGGAACAAAAAAAGTATCATGGGAAAATTTTATTCCGGCAAACGGGATGATGCATGTTGTGGGACGATCTGTAAAGTCCAGGCTTCACAGTGTTCCGGACTGCCAGTCTATTGTTAAAAAAGCTGTTATAGAGGGGATGAAAAGAAAATACAGGCAGGAGCGTTTTCCCGAAGACGGCCCTGTTTATAAGATCGAAATTTCTGTGCTTAATGACATTGCCACGCTGTCGCTGGATACTTCCGGTGATGGACTGAACAGAAGAGGTTACCGTCAGCAGCAGGGGGAGGCTCCGCTGAAGGAGACGCTTGCAGCTGCGCTTGTATATCTCGGCAGATGGAAGCCTGAAAGAATGCTTGCAGACCCGTTCTGCGGATCGGGCACCATTCCCGTTGAGGCAGCCATGATGGCGGCCGACATTGCCCCCGGCATAAAACGCAGATTTTCTGCCGAGTCATGGCCCGACATAAAAGCTGAGCTCTGGAATACATGCAGGGAGGAATGTGCTGACCTGAGAAAAACAGTTAAAACTGAAATTCACGCATCGGATATAAACGGAGACGTTTTAAGGTACGCGGCCAAAAATGCTCTGAATGCGGGTGTCGAAGAGATGATAATATTTCAGAAAAAGCCGCTGAGTGAATTCAGTTCAAGGCGTGAATACGGATGTATTATCTGCAATCCCCCGTACGGTGAACGTTTAAGCCAGCAGCGCGAAGTGGAAAACCTTTACAGGGATATGGGAAGAGTTTTCGGAAAACTTGAAACCTGGTCACAATTTATTTTAACCGCACGCGAGGATTTTGAAAAATTTTTCGGGAGAAAGGCAACTAAAAACCGCAAACTCTATAACGGAAAGATTAAGACCCATCTTTACCAGTACTTCGGCCCTCTGCCCCCGAGAATAAAATCAGAGCAGCCGCCTGACAGCGTCTGAAAGCGCATTGTAATACAACCTGTGACCCCGGGCATTAACATGAAGTTCATCAATGCACAACGAGTCCATCTCGTATTTATCACTGATTGGTTCCACCAGCCTGACATGGCTGTATTCTCTGGAGAAGCGTTCAAGCATTCCGTTGAATGCATCAACATTCTGCTGAATAAACGGGCTCTTTGATATGTAAAAGCTGCCCGCCCTGTGTATTTTAAGGCAGATAAGTGTAGTTCCGCATGCGGCGCATCGTTCAATAAAGTTCCTGATATTGCTTTCCGTAACTGCCGGATCAATGTCCGTGCGGTCAGGCGTCCTGATCCTTCTTTTTTTTATGAATGAAATGTACCTGCCAAGAAGACTCGCGGGGAGTATGCTGTGCATAAAATAATGTTCAATCCCCTTTTTTTTAAATAGTCTGGGCGCGCATTCAGCATATCCCATCTGCAGAATAACAATTCCCGGCATGTAGAATTCAAGCAGGTCTGCGCCACCGCCACCTTCGGTTACAAGACGGGAAGTTGTCCCGCCGCGCATGGGCCGGTCTATGATGTCACATCGGGGAAATCTTTTTTTAAAATTGTATATCCATGTATCTTCATATCGTATACCGGGGCGGGGTATGGATATTGAGTCAGTTATTATGAGAATGCGGTTTTTTCTGTCCACGGGTGATGCCGTTCGCGGTTTGTTATCTTATAATAAAGTATTTTTTAAAGTTATCATTAAGGCGCTGATAGTACGAGGCATACTGGTTTTCGCCGGTCTTTGTGTAATAATAGATAAGAAGCATGGTGGCACGCACGATAAACACATTCATCTCTTTGCCCTTCATCCCCTTGTTTATTTCATAGTTGCCGGTTTTAATCAGTTCGCGGGCAACATTAACATGCCTTCCATAGCCGGCAAACTCTGAACGTACTCCGTGAGGGTTGGCGTTTATAGCTGCGTCAATTTTTGAAGTATCGGGCTCGCCGCTCAGCAGAAAGTATTTTTTTATGCTTACAAGCGATGAAGATATAAGGCTTTTTTTAAGAGCCAGGTCAAGGTGATCTTTAACAAGTTCAAATGATTTAAGCTTGTTGGAGTCTGTGGATGGAATTTCATTAAATATGTTTTTGTAGAGGTTTGATGTTATCTTCAGGAGGTCGCAGAAGTCCGGATCGGATGACATCATTGACGATACCTTCCTGAAGTTTTCCGGGTTCCTTTCGAGTATTTTCATGTAAAGTTCGATTCCCTTGATTGCTTCTGAGAAAATAACAGTATTCTTTGACCTGAAGTCATGGTTTGAAATAAGTTTCATCCCTTCGATTATCATCGGGGTTTGTGCGCTTATAAGAAGCAGGTCCATGTCAGGTTCAAAATCCGCCGATGACCTTTTACCCGAATCCTGAAGCGCTTCAGCTTCAGGATTGACCGGCGGTGTATTTTTTTCCTCGTTTTCAAGGAAAAAATCGTCGTTGTCGAATGTATCCCCTATGGGTTCAAAATCAAATTCATCAGAAGATGGCATAACTTATTCCGCTGCCGATTCTATTACATCATATACAAAGTTAAATGATATAAGACATGCCAGTGCTGCTTTAAGCGGCATTCCAGAGGTCATCTGCACAAGATGATCATCTTTAACTCCGTCGTATTTCCATTTACTCCCCTCTACGATCATCGAGCCGGAGTATTCAAGGGAATCTGCATCATACAGCTTGATTTCTTTGATGAGATTCATGTTTCACCTCTTGTTGATAATATTTCAGGTAATAAATACAGCTGATTGTATGATTTAACTTTATATGTTAAAGAGAAATTAATACGGCTTGACATTATCTCTCGGGCATATTATTGTATTTCATATTCAAAAAAAATTTTTCAATCAATATATTTACGCAAATGATTTTATGTGAATGTTAATATGGTAATCAAGCAATTTTTATGAATAAATATCAGTTTTATCACTTTATCATTCCATTCACAAGGATGGTATTTTATGTTTTTTAGACCGAAAGTTGAAAAATACGCTATCTCCGGTGATAAGGAAAAACTGTTCAAGCTGCTTAAACACAGGAACTACCAGGTAAGAATTGACAGCATGATGGCTCTTTTCAAACTGTACGAAAAGGAACCTGAATCCGCAGAAACAATGAGATTCATGCTTCGTGATAAAAATCCCCGCGTTCGCAACAGAGCAGCCATGCTCTTTGCCCGTTTGGGTGATGTAAATGTAATCGACAACCTTTTTGAAATTATTACAACAGGCGCTCTTGCGGAACAGATAGAAGTATTAAGGATACTGCCCCATTATTACAAGTGGGATAATGACAAGATTACACAGATACTCGCCCTTGCATTGAAAGATAAAAAGGTACCGGTCCAGGGTGAAGCGATTAAAACCATTGGTGAAATGGGAATCGAGACTATGGCTTTTTATCTTCTGGAATTTGTTAATCATCCCAGCATAAGAGTAAGGCTTGATACTGTAACATCCCTGGGTCTTACTGGAAATCCGCTGGGTACAGACGAACTTATAGGTGCGCTGACCGATTCAAACCCTGAAGTGCGCAGAGCCGCAGAGGCTTCACTGAGGAAGCTGGGGACAGACAAGGCGCTGAATGCGCTTAAAGATGCGCCATTTATGCTTATGGTAAAATCGATGAATGAGGGTGTGGCCAAAAGGCAGGATACGGTAATAAACATAGGTAAACAGAAAAGATACCTTGGCCTGCCGCTGCTGCATAAAGCCTGCCATGATGAGTACAAGAATATACGCATGGAGGCCATAAAGTCAATCGGGCTGCTTCATGATCCTTCATCACTGAACGTTCTTATTGAAATGCTTAATGATAAATATTATGATATAAGAATAGAGGCCATAAAAAATATAATGAAATATAAGAACAGCACCGCCTTAAATGCTCTGAAAACCGCAATGGACGACCCAAATACCAATGTAAAAATTGAAGCAAAAAGAGGATTCGCGAAATTAAAATCAAGACTGGATTCAGAAAATTAACATTTATCTTATCGATGTACAGGATTTTTTTTAAAAAACTACTCCTTGCCCCGCCATATTGATATTTTTGCTTGACTTCATTTATTTTATTCGTTATCTTTCATATGTTTATAAATATGATGAACATTTATTTAAATGTGTGGCATTTTTATAAATCATGAGAATTTAAATTATAAAGAAATTGAATGATAATATCAGGTTTACTTTTAGCTTTTTTTGTCTCATTTCTG
>JAAYBQ010000081.1 GCA_012730035.1 Spirochaetota bacterium | reverse complement strand
TTCTGCAGAACCGCCGGTGTTATAATCTCTGAGCCGTCCGATGTTTCAATGTTTATTGCCAGCTGCTGCGTGCCTGCCAGCTTTTCGTTAAGCCTGTTCTCGGCAATCTTTACGTCTGACTTTTTGTTAAAAAAATCCATGGTGTTCATGTTCAGTTCAACGGCGAAGATATTGTAAACCGAAAAGCATATTAGAACGGCACCGGCAGATAGTACCGCGGCGGGATGGTTCACTGTGAATCTGCTGATTGCTGCTGTAAACCCGTACCCGGATCTATGCGCGGATTTTTTCTCAACTGCCGGACTGATTGAAGCTTTCCCGTTCTTCCGGAGAAGCAGTAAGCCGGGAATAATGGTAAGTGCGATGATCATGGAGTAGAAGACGCCCAGGGCGGTTATTATCCCGAAGTTTTTTATGTGTGTCATGTCAGATGTGACCAGGGAACCGAAGCCCGCAACGGTAGTGAGTGCCGAAAATATTATGGCAAGGCCGCTTACGCGTATGCTCCCGACAGCGGATTCATATCTTCCGCTATCTTCTGCCAGGTAGTAGTGGGTCATAAAGTGTATGCCGTACGCGCTTGCCACTGCTGAGAGTACGGGCGGGACTGTTATGCTCACCATGCTCATGGGTAAACCGAGTATAGCCATTGTGCCCACGGTCCATATAACAGAGATGATCATTGCTGCCATGGGTAAGATCACGCCTTCGTAATGCCTGAATATGAGTACAAGGATCACAAGAATAACAAGCAGTACAAATGGAAGGAGCAGGGCAAGGTCCTCCTTGGTTGATGTACTCACCCTGTCGGTCACTATCGGTTCGCCCGCAAGGTAGACCTTAAACCCCGCCCCGGATTATCCTTTATTATTTTTTCAACTTCAAGGTCGAACTTTTCCCTCTGGTTTATCTCAATGGCATTCATGTCTATTGAGATTGCCGTAAGGGTGTCATCACGTGAGAAGAGCAGGTTGTTATAGATGTCCCAGCTTTTAACCTTCTCTTTCATCGATGCAGCAGAAGTATCGTTAATGTTTTCCGGGTCTATGAGTTTTTCAATGACAAACTTATCGTTTTCTCCGCGAATGTAATCCGTGCTTATAACAGACCTGATGCCGGCAGCGGGGAATTTGTACAGGGCCAGCACCCTTTCTATCCCGGCCCTGCTGACTTTGCCCACGACCTTGTTCGCGAAATTTATGTCCCAGAAGAGTTCCGCGTTCATGCGTTCAGGGCTGCCAAAAAGTTCTTTCAGAATATCCTTGCCCTGTATTTCGTACTGGTTCACGGCATTTATAAGCATGCCGGCCTCGTCGGGTGTAAGGCCCAGTTCCGATGAAAGGCTGCGCGCAGGGAATCCCCAGTTGAGCTTTTCTATTTCAGTTTTAAGAAACTTAATGTATTCCACGGTCTCCCTGGAATATGCATCTTCAGACTCAACACCTATAATGATCATCTCGCTTGAGCTGAATACGCTGTCGTAATGGTCCATGAATACCCTGTGCGGGTGATCCGGCGCCATGAAGTTCTTGATATCGTTGTCGAATTTAATAAAGGGTATTGCGCAGGCGAATAATGCGGTAAGGGCCATACCGCAGACAGTCAGCTACACAGGTTTTTTGTAGAGCGAGGTTAAAAGAGCCAGTATTCTGCCATGCATATTTCTGCTCCATGCCGCGGATTTATCTGTTTATATTAAGTATACTAATAATACCATTGTGGTATACTATGAATGATCAATCAATGCTTTTTTGTGCAGTAAAGATAATTTTTCCGGTTATCAGGTTAATCCGGGGATTCGGGGGGTCAGAGCCCCCACCCGGACTGGTAAGTGGCCTGTAATAATACTATACTGTATATGATAAATTAAGTTGTGTAAAAAAGAACGGTACCCGATTCTGACACGGTGATTCCCGGATGAAAACATGAACAGACAGCAGATAATGGAAATAACAGCACGGTATAACCTTGCGCCCAACAAAAAGCTTGGCCAGAACTTTCTGGTTGGCGATAACGTCGTGTCCCGCATACTTGAACTGTGCAGGCCCTTTGCGGGCCGCGTACTTGAGATCGGCCCGGGCCTTGGAGCTGTCTCCCGCGGCCTTGCGGATATGGGTACAGCCTACACTGCAGTCGAGATAGATTCTGGCTTTGTAAGGTACCTCTCTGATCTGTTCGCGGGTAACGGAAAAGTGCGCATAGTCCATGCCGATTTTCTGAAAGTTGACCTGGCCGACGAGTTTGACCTTGCGGTTTCAAACCTGCCATACTACTGCGCCTCGGAGATACTCTTCAGGCTCGCGGCAGATTTCTCCATGCCGGTAATCTTCGGCATGGTGCAGCGTGAAATGGCGCAGAGGATCACGGCATGCGACGGGAGCGAAAACTACGGGGCAATGACAGTCAACCTGGGATATTATTTTAATACATCTGAATGTTTTGTTGTTCCCGGTGACGCGTTCTACCCCCGGCCCGAGGTAAAGTCATCGTTCATAAAGCTTGAAAGGAAACAGAGATATTTTACTGACGTAAAAAGTGAAAGCCTGTTCCATGAAGTGGTGAAGTCGGCATTCTGGGGCAGGAGAAAAACAATATTAAAGTCACTGGCGGATTCTCCCCACATGGATCTGGGGCGCGGGATGGCCGGTGCGATACTTGAACAGTGCGGCATAGACAGCAGCGCGCGGGGCGAGACACTTAACCTTTCCGCGTACATTAAACTTACAGAGGCATTGATTAAAAATGAAAAATGAGGATATAAGACGCAGCCTTGACTCCATACTGCACCGTGTGCAGAAACCGGCGCGTTACACAGGCGGCGAATACAATTCAATAGTAAAGGCTGATGCCGATGTGCGCGCCGCCATCTGCTATCCCGACCTTTACGAAATAGGCATGTCAAATAACGGCATCCGCATACTCTACGATTACGGCAACAGGCCCGAAGGCATAGCATGCGAGCGGGTCTTCGCTGTCGAAGCGGACTTTGAACGGGAACTGCGCATAAACCGGGTGCCGCTCTGCACGCTTGAGACGTTCACCCCGCTGTGTGACCTTGACCTGCTGGGATTCAACCTTTCGCATGAACTACTCTATACCAACATGCTCCAGGTACTCGACCTGGGCGGCATACCCCTTATGCGCGCTGACCGCAGGGATGGCGACCCCGTAATAATTGCAGGGGGCGAAAGCGTCTCGAACCCTTTTCCTGTCGCGGACTTTGTTGACCTTTTCTTTATAGGTGAAGGTGAGCGCGGGTTTACCGAAATTCTGTCTGCGCTCGCGCAGTGCAAAAGGTCAGGCCTGCCGCGGGACGAAACAATGGCTGAACTTGGCGGGCTCGAAGGAGTGCTGGTCCCGGCGGGCTACAGCTTTACTTATGACGGGCTTAACGTCAGCACTGAAGGGATGAAGCGGGTGGCCAAACGTGTAGTCAAAGAGGGCTCAATGTGGCAGGCCTCAAGGCCCCCGGTGCCCAGTATACGCGTATCGCAGGAACGCGCGGTTGTCGAGATCGCGCGCGGGTGTTTTAACCTGTGCAAGTTCTGCCACGCCGGTTACTGCAACATGCCGTACAGGGCGTGCGGCTGCGATGATGCTGCCGGTGAAATATTCCGCCAGCTTGAAAATACAGGCTACGACGAAGTGACCCTTAACTCGCTCTCTACCGGCGACTACAGGGACCTGGTTAAACTTCTTAACAGGGTAATGCCCCGCCTTACAGAAGAGGGTGTATCGGTCTCGCTCCCATCCCTTAAGGTTGACAGGAACACTTTGCCCGTAATTGAACTTATATCCAGCCTGCGGAAGACGTCGCTCACCTTTGCTGTTGAATCCGCATCGACAGAGATACGCAGCATGGCGCACAAAAAGGTAAGGGAGGAGGATCTTCTTGAGATAGTGACATTCGCCTTTACCCACGGCTGGCGCGTGATCAAACTCTATTTTATGATAGGGCTTCCGGGATGCGAAGAGGTAGACGAGGCGGCCGAGATAAGCAGGCTGCTGGGCGTTATCGCGCGCTCGCCTGGCAAGGGTAAGCGCGATATCAATGTAACCATATCCCCCTTTGTGCCCAAGGCTCACACGCCGTTCCAGTATGAAAAGCAGATGGATATGGAATACCTGGATTCGGTAATACGCGCGGTGCGCAGGTCAGTGCCCCGAAGTGTGACCATAAAGAACCATGACATACGGTCATCTTTTCTTGAGGGACTTATGGCGCGCGCCGACAGCCGTATGGGAGAGGTTATACTCGCCGCGTACCGCAACGGCGCGAAGTTCGATTCGTGGCATGAACATTTCAGGTTCGATATATGGATGGATGCCGTAAATGAGCACCTTCCGGACTGGAAAGAATACCTTGCGCCGCGAGACCCCCTGGGGGCGTACCCCTGGCAGGTAATTGAAACAGGGAGTGAACGCGCGGTAGAGGCCATGCGCGGCCGCAGGCTTGACCTGGAGAATTACAGGCAGCCCGCTAACCGTTACCCCGATGAGCTTGATACCTCGTGGTACGCGGAGTCGATGAAGCGCTTTGAACAGAAGTACAATGCGGCGCAGAAGATAAGGCTAAGGGTCTCTAAAACCGGCTACGGCAGATTTATTCCGCACATAGACTTTATGGAGATAATGAAGCGCGCGTTCCGCATGGCAGGACTGCCCGTCGCCTTCAGCCAGGGATTCAACAAGCGCGAAAGGATATCAGCCGGGTTCCCCTCGCCGGTTGGAGTTGAGAGCATGGCAGAGCTGCTTGACGTTGAGCTGTACATAGAGACGGCTGAGACGCAGATAGATGAATGGACCGGCCGGATCAACACAAAGCTTCCGGGATTTCTTAAAGTTGAGAGCGCCAGGACTGTGAACGTAAAGGCGGCGATAATGGCGCTCACTGCCGCGGTAAGGTACAGGGCGGTATTCGCGCACGGTACAATGCCCTGTTCAGTCGGTGAAGTCCTTAAAGCCGACGGTATTATAACAAAACGAAGTAAAAGCGGAGCCAGGGATTTTCCACTGTCAGAGGTGCTCCACGCATTCGAAATTGATGGTGACATACTCGATTTTGTTCTGTACACCGGGAACGAGTCATCTATCAGGGCGGACGAATTTTTGCGGACATTAACGGGGCTGGAGCATGTGCTCAGTACGGGGGTCCATGTAACTAAAATCTGCCAGTATGTAAAGACAGAGTCGGGGCTGGATGTGCTGGAGTAGGAACCTCAAGCCCGGCGTATGCGTGCTGCCAATCCCGGTGCTGTGCGGTCATGGGGATTATTATAAATCTTTTGCGGCTAGATCCTTCCATGATAAAATATTGATGCCTTCTCTGGTATAGCTTTTCTCTCCTCCATAAACAAGGTATGAATTACCGGGGCTGTTACTAAGTGAAGAATAGAATTTCAGACCCTTTAAAATATCTGTACTCACGGTCATGCCTGATTTTATTTCGAGCCGGACTGTTTTACTGCCATAATCCATTATTATATCAACTTCATTGCCCGTGTTGTCCCTGAAATAATAGAGGTTGTCATTTTTAACCTGGTTGTATCTTGTCTTGACAAGTTCGGAAAAAATAAATGATTCAAAAAGGGCTCCCCTGAGCGGGTGCGAGGTCACATGACCGGCTTCCTGAATTCCCAGCAGGTAGCAGGCAAGGCCGGGATCCAGAAAGTAAAGTTTTGGAGATTTAATGAGCCTTTTATTAAAGCTTTTAAAATACGGCGGAAGAAGCTTTATAATTCCGCTTGTTTCGAGCACTGAAATCCAGCTTTTTACCGTGTTGTGGTTGATACCGCAGTCGTTGCCTATTCCGGAAAGGTTTAAAATCTGACCGGTTCTGCCTGCGCAGAGCTTGAGAAAACGGTCAAATATTGAAAGATCCTTAATGTTGATTATATTGCGGAGATCCCTTTCAATATAAGTGTTAACATAAAATGAAAGGGCCTCAGTCGGATCAAGTTTTTTATCATGTATTCTCGGGTAAAATCCCCGGAAGATTACTTCATCAAAAGAAGGTATATTTTTACTGGATGGATATATCTCATCCATGGAAAACGGGAGCAGGTTTACAAGGGCTGTTCGTCCTGCAAGGGACTGGGTTATTGAACTGATCAGGTCAAACTGGTGACTGCCTGTAAGAATAAAAAGTCCGGGGATATCACTGCTGTCCACAATCCCCTGTATATACGAAAGAATGCCCGGCACTCTCTGTACTTCGTCAATGACTGCGCCTTTGGGAAACCTTGCAAGGAATCCCCTGGGATCATTTCTGGCAAATTCTCTTTCGTCAAGATCTTCAAGTGTAATGTAATCGCGCCTGCTGAAAAGGTCTCTGCATAAGGTTGTTTTCCCTGACTGGCGGGGGCCGGTAATTGTTATTACCGGGTATTGCTTTGCCAGCTGCAGTATTTTTGATGATATCCTGCGTTTTATCATAAAAAACTCCTTTACATATTGTTAATTGAAATGATAATTTGTAAAGAAGTTTTTGTATAATATTACTTCCCCTCCCTGGTAAGCCTGTCGGCGGTCTCAAGCAGCCTGTCGGCCCTGTCCCTTTCGCCAAGGGCCTCCATTATTGCCGCAAGCTCAAAGTACAGGTCCGGGTTGCCGGGCTGAAGCTTAATGGCCTCTTCGTAGTTTTTTATCGCGAGGTTAATGTAGTATTTGCGCGTGTTCCCCTTAAGCCTGTTGTTGTAGTAGATGTTCCCCAGCTGAATGTATATGACTGCGTGGCGCGGGTTTACCTTTTTTAAATCCTCAAGCGCGGCAGCAGCCTTTTCGTTTTCACCTGTCTGCCTGTAGCAGTCCGCGAGGCCTATGTATGCTTCGGTGTGCGCGGGATTAAAACTTATGGCGTTCCTGTACAGCGCGGCAGCTCCAGCCGGGTCTGTGCGCCTTATGCGTTCAGCCTCTTCGGTTAAGAGCCTGCTGCGCGGCATCCCCTTTTCCCTGCACATGTTGTAGTACTTAAGCGATTCATCAAGCCTGCCTGTTTTTACAAGTATCCTCGCAAGGTTAATCATAATGCGCGTGTCTTCCGGGTCAAGGGCGTGGCCGCGCGTGTAGTGTTCAATGGCCCTGTCGTACTGCGCAAAGTATTCAAGCAGTTCACCCAGGCTGTTGTGTACCCCGGGCTGGCTGTCGTTTACTGACAGCGAGAGTTCATAGTACTCAATGGCCGCGTACCTGTCCCGCTGTATAAACTTAATTTCTGCCAGAACGTTTGCAGCCTGGTACAGGTCCCCTTTGCGCCGCAGTGCCTTTATCATGCTGTCGGCTGCATCTTTGTAGAGCCTCTCCCTGTACTGAATAGTCCCTCTTTTGTAAAAGTATTCCCAGCCTTCAAGGTGCGTGCTCTGCGCGTGGACCATGCCCGCGAACATGCATGATAAAAATATTAAAAAAATTGAAATTTTTATTATTGACATATTACGTACCGTGAATAGACATGTATAGTCTTTTGACAAGACGTGGTCAGGTAGCTCAGTCGGTAGAGCAGTAGACTG
>JAAYBQ010000080.1 GCA_012730035.1 Spirochaetota bacterium | reverse complement strand
CGTATTTTTCGATAATCTGGTCGGTTTTACCTGACGAAGCGGAAGGGGTGGAATGGCTGAATGATCCCTTGAGAATGTTTCCGGCTGTTTCAACATCGCTGACTCCCCATTTCATGAGGCGCTTAATGTCATCCTCCCTGATCGGGATGTTCGGAGCCACAAGCATGTTGTCGCTGTCAATATACACAGCCTTGCTGAAAACCATTCCGGGTTTCAGGTCTTCAACAGGAATTTTTCTCATATCAGCCATCAATCAGTCCCGCAGCATTAATTTTATTTTTGAAACTGTCATTTACCCTGTAGCAGTATGCCATGACCGCTGCCACTGCACCGAATAATTGTTCAGGGATATCGTCGCCTGTTTTAAGGCGGTACAGTACTTCGGTAAGGTCTGCATCCCTGTAAATAGTAATATTTTTCTGCGCGGCGATTTTCAACATTTTTTTTACCAGTTCGCCGCCGGCCTTTGCGATGATTTTAGGGGCATCCCTTCTGTATTCAATAGCAACAGCCCTTTCCATATCCGTGACCTATATCTTTACGTCCAGACCGCTAATAAGTTGAAAATCACTGCAGAGCATATATAATTTATCAATCACTTTTTTGGTATTAAAAAATGTAATCTGCCCTGTGGCAACACCGTTCTGATGCAGGGATTGTTTTAATTGATCCATATTAGCCTCCAGCTTTTCAACTGCCCGGTCGCTCTCTGCGCCAATACTAATTGCCGTATGGCCCTTCTCTGAACGTATTAAAAGACCCAGCCTTCCAAGTTCAGAGAGTGAAAAAGTTATAAAAAACGTATTATCGCGGTATATATATTCAAGCCCGGAAGATTCATTTTCGCCGGGCAGGGTAAACCTGCCGTAACCTGCTTTGTCCGGGCCGGGTTCCGCCAGCAGTTTTAACAGATCGGTAAATAATCCGTCATCAAGAACTTCAATGTCGCCAAGGATTTCGTCAATCCGTTCATCCCCTGCGGTTAATCCCTGCTTTCTGCCGGACCTCTCCATTAAATAAAGTATGGCAGAGAATACGGGCGCAGGAAGCTTTGCTGCCGCAGCCAGGCTGATGTCGGTTAAAGTCTGCAACGGAACCTTAAGATTTTTCAGCCTGTTTATAAGATCGGAAATTTTATTCTCTTTCAGGTTATCTTTTTTTATACCGGCCAGAAAAAGATTTATCTCTGCAAGACCAGCCCTGTTTGATGAAACAAACCGCCATAATTCAGCAATAGTACCCCTGTCTGCAACCCCGTCCCCTGCCAGAAAGAACTGTTTCAGCAGGGCGGGCAGTTCAGATGCGTCTGCACGGGGAGGCAGCCTGAAGAGGGCCCCGGTGCTGTTTTTTTCCGAGAGTACAAGTTCCACAATGTTACCTGCGGGTATGCCGGTAGTAAAATCGGCCCTTATGCGTTTGCCGGCTATGTCAAGGAGGGCAATGTTACCCTCCCTGGAGATAATCCTGGCCTCGACCCGGTCCCCCACCGATATACCCTTCAGCAGTGAACCGATGTCGCGGCCGGGGCCCGATGTTATGCGGAGTGAATCACCGTAACCTGTAATTTTCATTGAACAGCGCCCCCTCTGTTTCGAGCATGCTTCTGACCGGGTCGTAGCTGCGCCTGTGGATTGCGCAGAGACCCAGGGTGTCAAGGGCCTCAATATGCGCGCGTGTTCCGTAACCCTTGTGTTTTGCGAAACCGTAACCCGGAAACGCCGACTCAACCCGGCACATTATATTGTCCCGTGTTACCTTTGCAATAATAGACGCCGATGCAATGGATAATGACCTGCAGTCCCCCTTTATTACCGGGAAAAAAGGTACACCGGGATTAAACCTGAAGTTCCCGTCCATGATTACAAGGTCAGGTTTGAGGGATATTTTTTTAAGCATTTTTTTTACGGCAAGTTCTGTCGCGACATTTATGCCGCATGAATCTATCACCCCGTGGGGAATAAATACACGGGTGTATGCAAGGGCATGTTTAATCACCACATCCATCGCTGCGGCCCGTTTTTTGTGTGTAAGCTGTTTTGAGTCTGCAACTTCCCGTGTAATATCGTCTGGTATGCTGTCAAAAGTTGCCGGATCATATATCACCATTCCAAGGCTTAAGGGCCCGGCGAGTGCTCCGCGTCCTGCCTCGTCAACACCTGCAATATATTTGAAGTTCTGTAAAAGGTATGTTTTTTCTATGGAGAAATCGGGGCGGTGGCCCCTGAAAACATCAGGGGAGGACATAGTTTGTCCCCCCTGTGTTGATGCAGAATTCTGTAAGGCTGTTGTTATTCAGCGGCAGGAGCATCCGATGTAGTAACCGGAGCTGCAACTTTTGCTTTTTTAGAGAATTTTTTCTCTTTAAGTTTCGCTGATTTACCCTTTCTTTCCCTGAGGAAGTAAAGTTTTGCTTTTCTAACAACGCTTTTACGTACAACTTCGATCTTTGCGATTTTCGGTGAAAGTACAGGGAAGATCCTCTCTACTCCCACATCAAAAGATATCTTTCTTACTGTGAAGGTTTTGTTCTGTCCCTTGTTGTCTATTGCGATTACAACTCCCTCGTAAACCTGGATCCTCTCTTTGGTACCTTCAATGATCTTGTAGTGTACACGGACAGTATCACCTATTTCGAAGTCGACTTTTCTTTCAACCGGCCTGATATCCTTTTCAATAGCCTGCATTATATCCATTACGGTCACTCCCCTAATATTATTCTGGTTAAATACTTCTTATAAAGATCGGGCCGCACGGCCCTTGTCTTTTCAATACGCTTTTCGTTTCTCCAGAGTGTGATTTTGGCATGATCACCCTGAAGCAGCAGATCCGGAACCTTCAGTCCCATATACTCCGCAGGCCGTGTGTACTGCGGATATTCAAGTAAATCCCCCTCGAAACTCTCTTCAACAAGGGACTGGCTGTTTCCCATGAACCCCGGAACCAGCCTTGCAACTGCGTCCGCGATAACCAGTGCGGCATACTCACCACCGCTGAGCACATAGTCACCAATCGAGACCTCGTGCGTCACGAACCTCTCTATGACCCGCTGGTCAACACCTTCGTAATGACCGCAGATAATAGAGATTTCACCCTTACCCGAAAGTTCCCGGGAAAAATCCCGGTCAAAGGTCCTGCCTGACGGTGAAGTGTACAGCACAGTTCCGGTGGACTCTTCGTTAGCTTCAAGAGCCGAGAACAGAGGCTGCGGCATCATTACCATGCCCGAACCCCCGCCATAAGGGTAATCATCGCATCTTCTGAACCGGTCCTCTGAATATTCCCTGATGTCTATTACGCGGAATTCCAGTATGCCCGACTCAACCGCTTTGCCCATAAGCCCTGATTTGAGGGGCGAACTGAAAAATTCAGGGAAAAGCGTGTAAATCTTAAATATCAAATAATCCCTCTACAGGATTTATATCAATAATCTTCTCGTTTAACCGGGCCGTATCCACCATTGATTCGACAAAAGGAACCATAACACGCCCCGAATTCAGATCTTCAATAACCAGTATATCCCCGGCACCCGCTTCCATTATATCAATTACAGTGCCGAACTCTTTTCCTTTAAGATATACTTTGCAGCCGATCAAATCATAATAAAAAAACGAATCTTCATCGAGCAGATCTCTTCCGCTCTCTGCGTCCGATCCCATGATAAAAATGTCCATGCCCTTGAGCAGGTCGGAATCGTTTCTTGAGTCTATACCTTCAAGCTTGAGAAGAAGAATTCTTCCCTTCATGGGCCTCAGTCCTTCGACCCTGTACTCTCTTGAAGCTTTTTCAAATCCGAAATAAAGTAATTTTCCCGTCTCAAATCTTTCGGGAAAATCTGTAATAACGTAGACCTTTAGTTCTCCGTGAAGTCCATGTGATCCGGTTATTCTGGCTATTCTTAAATAATCATTTTCAGGGATCAATCAAGTATTTCCAGCACTACCCGCTTCCCGGTTTTGGTCGCGGAAGCATTTATTACGGTTCTTATAGCCCTGGCAATGCGGCCATGTTTGCCGATTACCTTGCCTATATCATCTTTTGTAACCTTCAGTTCAAGAATTGTGGATTTCTCACCCTCAATTTCCCTTATTTCCACCTGTTCAGGATGATCAACGAGTGATTTTACCATAAAACCTACGAGTTCACTGTAATTCATTTCCACTCTCCTGCGGTTTTATTTTGCACTCTTGTATTTCTGCCAGATACCTTCTTTTTTCAGTAGTTCCCTGATTGTATCAGTGGGCTGTGCGCCCAGTTTCAGCCATTTCATTACTTTTTCTTCATCAACGTCAAACTGCTTGCCGTCAACTATAGGCTGGTATTTTCCGATAAAATCTACCACAACTCCGTCTCTTTTTGCCCTGCTGTCAGCGGCTACCACTCTGTAGAATGGCTTCTTTTTTGTTCCAACTCTCTGTAAACGTATCTTAAGGGACACTATCCCACCTCCTGATATACTTAGGGAGTAAATTATTTTTAGCGCTCTGTTTTTTGTCAATATTAATTAGCAGATTGCGGAAAAACTCGGTAAACTACGTGCGATACCGCTCAATTTTGGTACATTTTCAGAGGATGGCCGCTTTTTTCAGGGTTGCGGTGTTCTCGTTGACTTTCATATCCCTGTAAGCCGAACTGCCGGCCACTATTATTTCGGCACCTGCTGAAACTACATCTTTTATGTTGGATGTATTAATTCCACCATCAACCTGGATCATTACCTTGAGCTTTTCAGTTTCGATTTTATCCCTGAGTCTCTTTATGCGGCTGATCGATTCAGGCATGAAGGACTGGCCGTAGAAACCGGGTTCAACGGACATCACAAGAACCAGGTCGCAATAGGGGAGCAGGTCGTAAACCGCTTCAACCGGGGTTGCCGGATTAAGTGCTATGCCCGGTTTAATACCGGCTTTGCGTATGGCCGAAAGTGAACGGCCAGGGAACCGGGTGCTTTCATAGTGTATTACTAAGCACCACGGGCCGATTTCGATGTAACTGTCAATGGAGAGTTCGGGTTTTTCGATCATAAGGTGCACGTCGAGCGGTATGTTTGTGTGCTTTTTAAGGCTGCGGATAAATCCGGGCCCGAACGTCAGGTTCGGCACAAAGTTCCCGTCCATAACATCTATATGAAGCAGGTCAACCACAGCAGGATCAAACTGCTGCACGTCAGTTCCGGCAGTTGACAGGTCGCCTGCGATTATTGAAGGTGCTATTAAAATTTTAGAATTCATCGACGTTTATCTTCAGTGTGCTGATATTTTTTTTGTCCCTGGTGATGTAGATTTTTGCGTTACCTACTCTCTGGAAAACAAAGCTGATCTTCTGCCCCGCCTTTGCCCTGGATGAGTACCTTATTCTTCGTGAATGATTATCTTCGATATATGCTTCGAAAAGCCCCTCCTCCATGTCTGAAGGAATAACATATTCAACGTATTCGTATGCAGAATAGGGGTGCTCGGTCAGAACGTAGTAATTTACCTTGAGGGTCAGTGTATCGCCATCTTTAAGCGGCGTATCTTTGGCAATGCTCTGAGCAGAAATAATTCCGCTCTGGTTCATGTCCGGTATTTTATTCATCTCTTCGTAAACAGTTACCCCCTGCGCAAGAAGAAGGTCGTAGCAGAGGTCTATTGACTGCCCTGTAATATCGGGCATGATTTTTGTAACCGCGCCAGGGCCGCTTGAAACAAGCAGGTTTACCTTTACATCGGGAGTAATCTTTTCACCCGCTTTCGGGGACTGGTCTATTACAATATTTGCCGAGGTTTTTTCGGACGGAATATATGAAATTACGCCTGTGCTTATGGAGACCGATTTATCCTGATAGTGCAGGTTTTTAAGTTTGTTTATAGCCATGGGGAGCATAGAGCCGGTCAGGTTGGGGACATTGACAAAAAATCTGCTGCGGCTTATGGTAAGAGTCACCTTGCTGTTCTCTTCGACAATACGTCCGCTTTCGGGGTGCTGATTGAGTATTATGCCGTCTTCAATATCATAAACATCTACAAATTTAAGGTCAGGCCTTAAGCCTCGGTTTGTCAGGCTGTTGCTCACATCTACAAACCTTTTGCCAAGCAGGTCCGGAACCTTAAGCTCCTTTGTGGATTTTGTCAGAAGTATCAGAACCATGGTGGCAAAAAACATAAAAAGTATCAATGCCAGGAAAAAGATCAGGGCGAGCCTTTTTACGGGTTTGAAATATTTAAATTCATATTCAGGAACGCCGCTTTTTTCCTCTTTTGCAGGTGATTCGCTCAAGACCGCTTCGGGTTCACATATTTCAACGGTTTCGTTTTCGTTGTTTTCAGTTTCATTACTCATATATATCTCTCAATTTGTCTTTTTCGTTAATCGTCAGTTCAGGCCGTAATAACCACTATTGGATCAGGATTAGTTGTACTGTTAATTCTGCCTGAATCATTGTAAAATCTGCTTATGAGTCTTTTTGTCAATAAAAATTAGTGAGTTGGCGCGAAACTGCGTTCCGCTCCTGCGGCATGGCCCTGCGGGGGGATT
>JAAYBQ010000079.1 GCA_012730035.1 Spirochaetota bacterium | reverse complement strand
CTCAAAATCTGTGTCTTATTTTTGGGGCTCATTATAGTATGATACGGTATGATGAGCGAAGGGAGACGCCCGAAAATATTTTATGAAGAATGTGGTTCCACAAAGAGATAATAGCATAAAAATTTGATTTTGTACATGAACCTCCTTATTTTAAAGATAGAAACTCTTTAAAGGAGGTTTGATATGCCGGTTAAAACTGATACTTTAAAGCCGTGGCTTGGCGTGTACCAGGATGGTGTTCCTGAACATTTAAGCTACGAGGACCTGACCCTGCCCGATTTTCTTGACCGTTCGGTTGCGAATTTTCCTGACAACAGGGCCCTGAATTTTATGGGCTACACGATTTCTTACGCAGAGCTTGACCGGATGGTAAGGCAGTTTGCTGCTTTCTTATATAAGTCGGGGATTCGAAGGGGGGACCGTGTTGCGCTTGTTATGCCGAACCTGATTCCGTGCGTCGCGGCGTACTATGCGGTTCTGAAGATCGGCGGTGTGGTGGTGCTGAACAATCCCCTTTACACTGACAGTGAGCTGCTTCACCAGTTTGTTGATTCGAACTCGAAGGCCGCGGTTGTGCTTGACCTTCTGGCGAACAGGGTGATTGCGCTGAGGCCGCAATGCTCCATTGAAACTGTGGTGGTTGCATCGATAGGCGATTATCTGCCGTTTCCGAAAAGTATTCTCTTCCCGCTTGTGGCGAAGAAAAAGAAACTTGCCGCGTCTGTTGATAAGGCCAAAGCGGTTTATTTCTGGAAGGATGTGATTCGCGGGAAGTACCCCGAACCTCCAGTGGTACGGAATTCTCCGGACGATCTGGCTGCGCTGCAGTACACGGGGGGTACCACGGGCCTGTCGAAGGGGGCCATGCTTTCGCACGGTAACCTGAGCAGACAGGTTCAGCAGATTCGCGCCTGGTTCCCCGGATTTGAAATGGGTGTTGAAACGATGCTCGGGGCACTGCCGTTTTTTCATGTGTTCGGAATGTCTGCGGCAATGAACTTCGCGGTGATGATGGCGTGGAATGATGTGCTTGTGCCTAAACCGCAGCCTGAACCGCTGCTTGAGGCTATCACGAAGTTCAGGCCCACCTTTGCGCCGCTTGTGCCTACGATGTACATAGGGATGATAAACGATCCCGCTATTAAAAAAGTGGACATGAGCTGCCTGAAGGGATGTTTCTCGGGAAGCGCTCCTCTGCCGGTCGAGGTGATCCGCGAGTTCCAGGCCAAGACCGGTTCGCTTATTGTTGAAGGATTCGGCCTTACTGAAACGTCTCCGGTTACTCACATTAATCCCTTTGTTGAGGGAAGGACAAGAGTGGGGAGTATTGGTGTGCCCATATCTGATACTGAATGCCGCATTGTGAGCATTGATACCGGCGAGGATGTGAAGGCCGGTGAAAGCGGTGAACTGCTGATAAGGGGGCCCCAGGTTATGAGCGGCTACTGGAACATGCCTGAGGAGACCGAACATGTGTTCACCGATGGATGGCTGCACACCGGGGATATTGCGCGGATGGAGGATGACGGATACTTTTTTATAGTGGACCGTCTTAAAGACATGATCATTAACGGCGGATTGAAGGTCTACCCGCGTGACGTTGACGAGGTTCTCTACCAGTACCCCGCAGTGCAGGACGCCTGCACCATCGGTATTCCGCACGATGTAAAGGGTGAGTCTGTAAAGGCTTTTGTTGTTCTTAAAAAGGATTCTGCAGCCACAGAGGGGGAACTGAAGGAATTCTGCAGACAGAAACTTGCTGGTTACAAGGTTCCCGCGGAGATTGTGTTCCGCGATACTCTGCCGCGTTCTGCCGTTGGTAAAATACTCAGGCGTGAACTGAGGGATGCGGAGATTAAAAGGTGAATTGAGGTTCAGAGCAGGTTCGGGTTCAGAGCGTGTTCGGGGTTCAGGGCAGGTTCCCCGGGTTCAGAGCGTGTTCCCGGGGTCAGAGCAGATTCGGGGTCGGAGCGTGTTCCCCGGGGTCAGAGCGTGTTTCCGGGGGTCAGAGCAGGTTCGGGGGTCGGAGCGTGTTCCCCGGGGTCAGAGCGTGAATGACCGGTTCACCTTTCCGTCGATTTCAGTACATGCCCTGTCAATTTTTGATGAATTGAGTATGGGTTTGAGAAGATAACCGGTAATTATGTCGAAAATAATCCCCAGAATAAATAATGCAGATACAACGGCAAAGCAGTGTGCCAGGAAAAGGTTTGAATCATAATATGCCTGCCTGTTCACATAATATCCCCAGATCCAGTCCCTTAAAAGAAAATTATCATGAAAAAGATAAATGCCGAAGGTTGTGCCTGCAATATAGTTGATAAATCTGTTTGTATTGACCTGAATTTTAAGGAACAGCATAAAAAAACTAACCCCGATAACCAGTGCAAATGTATTATTCATGTCCAGTACGGTAAGATTGTATAATTCCACACCTGAAAAATGACCGGCAGGATATGTCAGGTATGAAAGTGCCATGGTGCCGGTCATTATCAGAAAAAGTTTTTTTGAACCCATTGTTTTTTCGAGCTGATATTTTTTTATATAGCCTGCAATCGCATAAATTACAAGAAATGTCATGATACCGTTTCTTTCGGTTGTCATGGTGAAATTTTTGTTCGTGGGTATGATGAAAACAATTATTATTGATAATAAGAGAAATAGTTTGTGCTGCCCCGGGTTGAACTTTTCCATAAGAATATCCATGAATGGGGCCAGGAGACACATCACAAGGTAAGGGCCCACAAACCAGTACGCGTCATAACCGTAAAGGTAGGGAAAAATTGACCGTACAATCATGCCGGAATCGACCTTTATATTTAATAAAAAAACTCCGGTTACAAGGCATATAAGTGTGAACGCTACAACCTGTACCAGGAGTGACACTATTCTTTTTGTTCTGAATCTGCCGCTTCCTGCCATGAAATACCCGCTTATAAGAACAAAAGCCACAAGGGCCGGGTAGCCCGTGGATCTGAACAGGTGCGCGATGTTATTGTTAAAATTGAAAACCGTGTATGATTCAACAATTCCACCCCTGGATATATAATGATTCAAAACTATCAGAGCCATGCACAGAATACGTAAAAGCTCAATGTTTGATTTTCGTGCGTTCATAATATCATGCCTGGTATAAAGATTTCAGGTTTTTTTAGATTCTATAAAATCCGTTGCGTTTTAAAAAAATTACTGTCCCGGGAATAATCGCTTTTGTCGTGATAAATGTTTCATTTTAAAAAGACAAGAGATTAATTACATTGTGTTTGTTAAATTCAACTTCACACACAGCACAGAATTGATCTTTAAAATTATTCAGATTACAAAGTTTAGTGGTCAGACGCCGAAGCCGTGAATTTTTTTTATATTAATGATGTGGTGGAAATAAACTCAGAGTGATGATCAGGTGTATTTGTCTGCGGCGTGCTTAGGTTGGCAAAATTTTTTTTGCGGATCGGATTGACATGCATCCGGCCGGGCATTCAGCAATACACCGGCGAAGGTAAAGTTATTTATAAAGTATTCAGTCCGGGCAGATGTATTGCCGGGGAGTGTATGTGCAGACAGATCGAAAATTCCTGCCGGTTACAGTCGTTCTGTCCGCACTATCCGCTGCTATTATGTTATTTGTAGTTTGCCTGAACCTCTTTGAGTATGCCGAAGACAACTTTGTCGTTCTTCTCAACTGTTCGCCTGTACCAGAATGCAAGATCCTTGTATCCATCCCAGTTCGTTACAGCTCCTGCCTGCTCTATGGTTTTTGTGCTCAGCCTGGGGGATTTCTTTTTTAACGCATTGATCTTTGCCCTGTATCCCTTTGATTCCCGGTAGGCGATCAGGCTGTTCACCTTGGACGCATAATGTCCGTTATACGTCTCTTTGCTTATCATGGCAAGAAGTTCCTGCTTGTTCTCTTTCCACAATTTTGCAATACGCGGACCGGAACGGTCCCTGAGCACCGCAAGGTATCTGCCCCTGTCAGCTTTTGTAAGATTAGCTTCGGCAAGTACATTATCGTCGTTTGATTCAAGGACATAAGAGTAGGGATTATTTTTTGAAGTGGTTGCAGTGTACTGGAAATAGCGTAGAGCAGCGGTGTAGCCGTATTCCATTTTTGACCGCTCAAGACAGTTTTTGATAAACTCAACCGCTTCCTGATTTTTGTCGGCTGAATATAAAACAGCTGACATGATAATTAGAGCGGATGTAATAAAAGAAATTTTACTTTTCACCTGTGGCCTCGTTTTATTAAAATATAGAGTCGGAATGACTTTGAATTATAATACTAAATTTAAGATTCCGGGTCAAACCGAAATTGTCCCGCTGTTAGTGGAAATTCTTTAGCGGTATAAATCTCATACTTTTAACCAGCCTTGCT
>JAAYBQ010000078.1 GCA_012730035.1 Spirochaetota bacterium | reverse complement strand
CATATTATTGATGATATTTCGGATGCAATTTCCCTGGTCAGGGGAAAAAGCGATGTATGGGTTTATTCCAGGGATCTTATCATTGCTGCAGGTCACAGCGCAGGTGGTCACATTGCGCTTATGTACGGTTTTACGCGTGGTTCGGGAACATTTCTTCGCGGGGTGGTTTCTTTCTGCGGTGTAACAGATCTTACAGATTTTGAGCTGCAGGAAATGCTCAGAAGAATGCGCATTAATGAAGCTAAGTCCGGCGGAGGAGCTCATGACCTGATCGAATTTATCACCGGCGGCAGCAGGGAGATGCAGGAGCGATACAGCCCGGTTTATGTTACTGCGGATGTTCCTGTTCTGCTTTTCAGCGGTAAAATGGAAACCATAATTCCCTGGATGCAGAGTGTAAAACTGCATGAAAAAATGACGGGCAGGGGATTTGACAGCACCCTTTACATTTATCCTGATATGGGGCATGATCTTTCAATTCATTACACAGAGATCATGTCAATAACAGAGAAATGGATCAGGGACCGTCTGGCAAATATTAAATGACCGGGTCTTTCAGGGCTCTATCTCCAGTATTATGTATGTGCGGCCGCCGAGCATCTCTTTTGATTTATATTTAACATTAAAGTGACTGCGCAGAGCGGTCAACAGGGCTTCGGAATTATCTTCTTTAACCTCTATGGTGTATTCAATTTTTCCTGCGGCCGATTTTTCTTTCTTTACAATTTCTGCATTGTATCTGCGGCAGATCTGATCCGAAGTAATTTCCGGTGCAGCATCTAATCGACTTTTTCCCATGACGCGGTTTTCTGACCGGTACGCGTCCGAAGCCTCACCTGCTTCTTTTTCAAAGCTATTCTCTGCTCTTTCGGTACCGGTGTATTTATCTGATTTTTCTGCTGAGTCCGATTTAAACCTGTCACTGCCCGTAATGGCTTCTTCTTCGCGGCCTGTTGTAGTATCGATGTTTATCGTTTTGTCATCTATGCCGGGATAAATCCTGCGTGCTGGATCATTCTTTTGTCTTACGCTGCTATAAGTTTCAGATGAAGGCCCGTCAGTAACGGAACTTTTATTTTTAATTTTTTCTGTGTGAATCCCGGTATTCTCTGAGTATTCTGTAACCGGTGTATCAATCCACCGCGTGAGTAATTTATCCGGCCTGTAGAGCGTGAATACTATTGAGACCAGCAGTACAAGCGCCACAGCTTCGGCCGGGACATGGATACTCCGTATAAAGTCCATGGCAGCGTCATAATATTTGCTGAAGATGCCGCGGTTTTCAGCCTGAATTTTCAGTTTCAGCCGGTGCATAAATCCTGCCGGAGCTTTGACCGGCTTAATTGCAGAAAGATTTTTTCTGTATTTTTGCAGGAATTCCAATTCTGCCCTGCATCTGGTGCATGATGAGAGGTGTTTCTGAAGCAATTTGTCGTTTGCTGGATCCATACCGTTTTCAAAATATGCGTGTAGCAGTTCGAGAGCATCTTTGCATTTCATGACAGTTCCCCTTCAAGGAGGCCGCGCAGCCTGTGTCTGGCGCGGGCCAGCCTTGACTTGACAGTGCCCTGGACGATTCCGGTAATTTCAGTGATTTCGCTGTAACTTTGTCCCTCCATGTCCCTGAGCACGACAAGTATTCTTTCATCGTCCGGAAGTTTTGCTATGGCGCGCCTGACAGCAAGTTCATTTTCACGTCTGATAAGATCATCTTCAGGGGCGGGGGAACAGTCTCTGAAGTTTTCCATAACCGGGCCGCTTACATGCACGCGCTTTTTGTTCCAGGACGCGGCGAGTCTGTTCCTGCAGGTGTTTACGCATATTGCATAGAACCATGTCGAAAAGGATGACCGGAATTCGAACCTGTGCAGATTGCGATAAGCCTTGATGAATGAATCCTGAGCGCAGTCCATGGCCTCGTCGTGGTTACCGGTAATGTTATAACAGAGGTTATATGCCATATCCTTGTACCTTTCAGCAAGGAGCTCGAAGCTTTTCATGTCGCCGGCAATAAATGCCCTGATCAGCTCGTTGTCTCCTGCCCCTTCATCCTTCCTGACTATTAGACTGAAGAAAACGATAAAAGATCTCAAATTTTTAATTATTGCCGAAAAAAATATACGCACAGCCTTTGTCCCGGGAAGTGTAAAGAGGTATGAAATAATGGCGTCAGAATATTGTATCATTTTTAATACGCACGGGAATAATTATACCGGATTCTTTTCTTTACAACAAAAAAATTATTTACCTCTTTTCTTCCACGATTTCAGGAGTTCAACTATCTCGTTGTTTTTTGCTCCATCAATGGCAAGGTCAAGGGCGGTCTTTCCCCTTATATTCTGTATGCGGGGATCAGCGCCGTACTGAAGCAGTATTTTTACAGCAGACGTGTTGTCCGCCTCAACCGCGTTCATAAGCGGGGTAATGCCCATGTGGGTTACAGCATT
>JAAYBQ010000077.1 GCA_012730035.1 Spirochaetota bacterium | reverse complement strand
TGTTTGATTTTATAATATCATGTGTATTATCGTGACTATTGAAATATAATTCAATTATAAAAAGATGGTATTCATGAGAAAGATCAGAGCCGGAATAATTACAGTAAGCGACAGGGCTTCCCGCGGTGAAAGAAATGATGTTTCAGGACCCGAAATTGCCAGGTGGGCAGAAAATATGGATATTGAAATTGTTGAAGAAGCCATTGTTCCCGATGAAATTCCCGATATCAGAAAGAGCCTTACAGATTTTGTTGAAAAAGGTTTCGATCTTATACTGACAACCGGTGGCACGGGATTTGCACCCAGAGATGTAACTCCAGAGGCAACCCGCGCGGTTATTGACCGGGAAGCACCGGGATTTGCAGAAGCGATGAGGGCAAAATCCCTGACTATAACACCTCATGCCGTGCTATCACGTGCAGTTTCAGGAATTTGCAGGCAGAGCCTTATTATAAACCTTCCCGGCAGCCCGAAGGCAGTGCGGGAAAACCTTGGATTTATTGAAAAAGCAATTCCCCATGCAATCATGCTGCTCCGGAACGAAGTAAAGGATTGCGGATCAAATTAAGGTTCCATGAAAAAATCTGAAGCAATACATCTAATCACGGTAAAAAAAGGTGATATAACAAAGGAATCGGTTGACGTGATTGTCAATGCTGCCAACACATCACTCCTTGGAGGTGGAGGAGTTGACGGAGCCATACATAGGGCTGCAGGTCCGGAACTACTTGCAGAGTGCAGAATGCTGGGCGGATGCAGGCCTGGAGAAGCCAGAATAACCGGCGGCTATAAACTTGATGCCAGATATGTCATTCACACTCCAGGGCCTGTATATGTTGACGGCAGACAGGGCGAGCCGGTTATTCTGCGAAACTCATATCTTAATTCACTTAATCTTGCGAAAGAAAAAGCCCTGAAATCTATTGCGTTCCCTGCAATTTCAACAGGTATATATAACTATCCCAAAAATGAAGCTGTAAAAATTGCGGTTGATACAGTGATAGAATTCATAAATAACGAAAACTGTAAAATCAGGGTTGTATTCGTTCTTTTTGACGATGAAAACCTTCAGCTTTATAAAAACTATCTCAAAGGACTCCGTTAATGAATTATATTGAACTTCTGAAATATGCTGCAAAAAAATTTTCAAGCATCGTATGTATGGGCCTTGACCCGGTTATTGAGGATATACCGGAAAAAAAAGGGACTCCAGGTGAAATTATTTATAAATTTTATGAAAATATTCTTAACAGCCTTGTTAAGAAAAAGACATTTCCCGGTGCTGTTAAACCTAATTATGCCTTTTACGCTCAGTATGGAATTGACGGCATTGTTGCACTTGAAAAAGTTATAAGAATCTACCAGGAGACGGGCATTCCCGTTATACTTGATTATAAGCGGGGAGACATTGGAAAAACAGCACAGGCATACGCCAAAGAGGCTTTCGATTTTTTCAGGGCTGATGCTGTTACATTATCCCCCTATCTTGGATACGATTCAATTGAACCCTATATAAAAAACTATCCCGACAAGGGATATTATGTGCTGACAAAGACTTCAAATAAAAGCT
>JAAYBQ010000076.1 GCA_012730035.1 Spirochaetota bacterium | reverse complement strand
CAACTCAGTTCTTCGACTGGAGTCCAGAGGAATCCTTCAATCTACCTGAACGCTGCAGGAAGCAGGGCTTTTGTTGTTTGGGAGGATGGCAGGTTTGCCAATACGCTTACAGGCTGGGGAATCTTCGGAATAGAACTTGCATTAAGCGGGACAACACTATCGGTGGCTACGGGCTGGTATGCCGATTCAGCAAATACTGATGCTAACGGTGTGGCAATTGTACTCAAGGATTTCAATTATTCAGTTCATGATCCAATTCTTTTCCCGTATAACAATAATGGAAATATGCTGATGTTCTGGCTTAAAGAGACTGTTACAACTACAGATACTGATCTTTATTACATCAATCCGCAAAGCTACATGGGCGGGATTAATTATCTTCCTGTCTGGAACTAGGGGTTAACCCGGACTTGCGGTCAGGTAATTGCCTGTACAGATATAACTGCATCATTCATAAGCAATAGGGGTAATATGCATACTTATACAGCCATCATTGAAAAATGTCCTGATACGGGATTGTATGTAGGACATGTCCCCGGATTTCCCGGTGCGCATTCCCAGGGTGAAACTCTTGAAGAGTTGAATAAGAATCTCAAAGAAGTTATTGAAATGCTTATTGAGACGGGGATTTAGGGCATCGGGAAATTCCATTATGGACCGGTAACAGGGGCGGCATGAGGGCCGCCCCTGTTATTCTGCCCCTTAATTAACTTGACACACCCCACCAGTAGTATATACTAACAGTATGAGCAGCCAGGTAAAACTTGACAGAACAAAAGTGACGGTGATCCGTAAAGGTGAATCCGCGATGCCCGATGACGACGGCTTCATCGAAGGTGACCCGTCATACCTTCTTGGAGTGGTGTGGGAACTGACAAAGGACGCCTGGGCTTTCAGGGGTGAAGATGCTGAACGAAGATTACAGAGACATATTGTCAATATTCAAAGAAGATCAGTTTCCTGATACCAGAGAAAGATAACATACATGATTGAAAAAACAGTGACAATAAAAAATCTGAACGACATTGGCCAGGCAGGATCAGATCTTGAATACTGGCTGTCCAAAACACCTGAGGAAAGAATTTCTGCGGTGGAAATCCTGCGGAGACAGTATTATGGAAATCCAGAAAGACTTCAAAGAACTGTTAGAATTATTCAACAGTCATAATGTTGAATATGTTATTGTTGGTTCCTATGCACTGGCTCATTATGGTGCACCCCGCTATACAGGTGACATTGACCTGTATGTAAAACCTGAAAAATCTAATGCCGAAAGAATTTTATCTGCTTTAAATGATTTCGGTTTTGGTACCCTGGACCTTTCATCTGATGATTTCTGTGTCACCGGCAGGGTCATTCAGCTTGGCAACCCGCCTGTGCGTATAGACATTATAACATCAATATCCGGTGTGGATTGGGATGAAGTCCGGAATAACAGAATTGAGGGAAACTACGGTGACGTTAAAGTTTGTTTTATCGGGCAGGAGCAATACATTAAAAATAAAAAGGCCTCCGGCAGAAAGAAAGATATTGCAGATCTCGAGGCAATTGGTATTCTGGATTGAAAATTTATTTGTGATATGCCGTGTTCACAATCGGGATACAGGGATTTGAATATGACCGACTACTCAAAGTACGAAATAAACAACACAGACCCGCACGACAAGAAGCGTTACGTGCGCTCCATGTTCGACTCCATTGTTCCCACTTACGATGTTCTTAACCGTGTGCTATCACTGGGTATTGACCGTACATGGCGCAGCAGCCTTGTTGCCATGGCCGGCAGCATAAGCGGCAGGCGCGTGCTCGATATCTGCTGCGGTACAGGTGACCTTACAAAGGAGCTTGCGGCAGCGGGTGCCGATGTCCATTCACTGGACTTTTCATTCGAGATGCTTAAGAAGGGTACTGCAAAGGGATGGCTCACGGGTAAAAATATCTCTGCAGATGCAGGGATGCTCCCGTTTAATGATAACAGTTTTTACATGCTCACCATTGCTTTCGGCATACGGAACATACCTGACGTGGATGTGTTCCTGGCCGAAGCACTGCGTGTGCTTGAGCCTGGCGGCACGCTGTACATTCTTGAACTGACGCGGCCTGAAAACGCATTTGTCAGGTTCTTCTATAATTTATATCTCACGAAAATTCTTCCCTTTGTGGGCGGAACACTTTCGGGCAAAAGGCAGGCATACAGGTACCTTGCAGGGAGTATATCCACATTTCTTGACAGGGCGACTCTTGTTGAGCGAATAAAAGAGGCGGGATTCGCGCAAATCAGTTTTAAGAGCAAAACACTGGGAACAGCCACGATATATTTATGCAGTAAGTGAAAAGTGAGAAGCTGATTATAATACCTGGAGCTAAACTTTCATGAAAAAATGGGAAGTGCGCGGGGCAAAAAAGGTTTTTGAAAACCGCATGTTCTCTGTCACCACGAAGAACTGTTTTCACCCTGAAAAAAATGTAAGCTGGGACTTTAATGTTGTGGATACATTCGACTGGGTAAATGTGATCGGGCTGACCCCTGATAACAGGTTTGTGCTGGTAAGGCAGCACAGGCTGGGCACGGATGAGCTTTCCATTGAAACGCCCGGCGGCGTGGTGGAGCCGGGGGAGGACCCTGAAACCTGCGCTCTCCGCGAGTTCCGTGAAGAGACCGGCTTCGAGGGGACTTCGGTTCACCTGCTAAAAAAGATTAAGGTGAACCCCGCGATCATGGGGAACAGCATAAGTTTCTATTTTATTGACGAGTGCGTCAGGAAAACGTCACAGAAGCTCGATGAAGCTGAAGACATCGAGGTGCTCCTGGTCGATGCTGAGCGCGTGACTGAAATGATAAGGGATGGCAGCATAGACCACTCCATTGTAATTACAGGCCTGGGCCTTTATTTTCTTTCAGGCCACAACAGGTTCAAAAATATTCATTTCCTGTAATCTTTTATGAACCGTTCTCCGTCAGCCCTGCCCAGGTCATAAGCTCCCTGAAGTCCCGTCGGATTGGTGTAGTCCCATTTTGACACCGGGGGCATTGAGGATGGCTGAACATAAAGCCTTCCACTGATCTGCGGTATGCTCTTCTTGTCGTACAGTCTTGTGAGCAGTACAAGCATCTTCCCTTTACCGTTCATGTCATTAACCGCGCGGACAGGCACGTTGTCTATTACTCCGCCGTCAAGAGCGACATTCCCTTTATATTTCAGCACGGGCAGAAAGGGGGGCGTGCACGAAGAGTACATTATCATATTTGTCATCTCTTCGCCTGTGCTGCATTCATTCAGTTTTACAATGGTTGCACTGTAGCCCAGCCTTGTACCCGCAACCGGGTGTACGGGGTGCTTTATGTGCTTTTCAAGGGTGTAGCCCAGAAGCCCTGCGACTACTCCGCTGCGTGCGCCAAGGTATGAGGGGGGATGGGCGAACATTACGCGTACTTCCGGTCCTGACCTGATCTTTTTTACCGCGTCTTCATCAAGCGTGTTCAGCACCGTGTTCCTGTATATGGCATAGTGCGGAAAGGCCGGTTTGCTCCTGAAGATGTTGGACGGGTAGAAGTTGCTTCTGTTTAATGCGGTTGCCTCCTTTATCATGCGGATGCCCGTTTGCGAGGCTCCCCCGAAGATCATTGCGGCCATGGCTGCGCCCGCGCTTACGCCTGCGACTACATCGGGTTTAAGTCCAAGTTCGGGTGAGACAGTGTCCCAGAATCCTACCTGCCAGAGACACCTGCTGCCGCCCCCGGAAAATACTACTGTTTTGAATTCTTTCATTTTGATTCTTCCTGCTTCCTGTTATACATTCTTTATATGTTTTTTCTGCGGCTGATGATTCAAATGTGAAACATAGAATATCGCCGTTTTTAAATTCGCTGTAGAAAATATTAATTACACGGCCGCCTGTGTCAAGGGATATGCAGCCGCTTTTAGTGCGGATTATCTTTTCAATAAAATCGTAACTGCTGTAATTGACCCCTTCAAGAGCCTTTTCAGGGTGGCGCAGTATTATGCCCGCGGGACTGAGTATGTAGAAATAACCGTTACCGGGGTATGTTACCCTGTTTATGCGTACAAACTGCTCCCTGTCCTTTTCAAGAATCTTTTTTGCCCGGCTGAGTTCCTCCTCTGCCGAATCGGGGCGCGTGGCCCTTCCTGCGCATGATGCCAGCAGAAGGATGGCTGCAGTTATGTATATCAGTAGTGTTTTCATTTTTACAATATACCGCTTTACTGACATAAAAAAAACATGATGGCCGCTTTGTCAATTTTTTTGGTTGCTTTATTTCAAAAAAGAATTTATTGTAAGTATGTTTAAAACAGTATGCACATTTTTCCGGCGCCTAAGGCGGCTGAAATTAAAATGATCCTGTTGCGCTAATAAATATTTTCAGGAATAATTACTGAACTGATATATGAAAATACTGTCATATTACATAATACCGCTTCTGCTGTTCTGCTCTATGCCGATCTATTCAGCGGGAACAATTTCTGGCGGGCTTTACCTTGGATACCAGTATGATGCCGGTAACCTTTCAGGAAAAGCCGTGGACGCTGACCTGCAGCAGAATGTGGCTGTGGGCGGACTTCTGAGAATTGATCTTGGCATACTCTTTTTTCGTACAGGCGCGGATTTTTCCTATCCCTTCGAAAAGGGGCGCATCCATAATTCATCAGCCGGCGACATAACAGGTACAGATTCGTGGTTCGTCGAGGTCCCTGTGTACGCGGGACTTGGCATACCTGTGCGCGATTACGGCATGTTCTACATGGGCGCGGGAGGGTCCTATATTTTCGGTATGGGTAGCGTCTCTGCGACTTCGGGCAATGAGCAGATTAACGAGCAGCTCTTCGGCTGGGGATTTATCGCGGGCATCGAATCGGTTGTAAGCAACGATCTCTCGCTTTTTGTTGAGTGGGAATACATGACTGTATCAAGTTCACCCTTCGCGTCTTCAGGTACGGGCACATACAATGATTATTACATGGACTATACTGGCAACAGGTACAGGCTGGGCGTGATGTACCATTTTAACAGGTATTAACCGTGATGAAAAAATATGTAATTTATATAATCTGCAAAATGATAAACATGGTGTCACCGCTAATCCATAGCCCTATTTTTTACGAAATAACAGCTCGATGTTCTGATTTAAAGATCAAGCCTGCTATACGGCCTGGTAATAAATTTCCCCGTTTTATTCGCGGATTAATTACGGCCCTCATTATCTGCGCGGCTGCTGCCCCTTCGTACGCAATCGGTATTTCGATTAATATGCGTTTCGGTTATTCGCCGCATGCGGGCGGCACCATGAGTTCAGAATGGCAGGCAGCAAATCTTGGCGTGTATGACGGCCTTAACGGCATAAACAGGTCTTCGGACGCCTTCGATGTTTCTACAGTCGAGGTTCCCATTGGAATAACGGGCGCGCTTGATCTGATGTTTTACGGCGAAGTCTTTTATTTTAAAACCGGTATATGGAGCCTCTACACGGTTTCGGGCGGTACGGGCAAGACCATAGACCCGGCTGAAACAGAACTGGTAAGTGCGGAATACTCGCAGTGGTCGGTGGACGTACCCGTGACCATTGGAGTTAACCTGGTCTACTGGGGTGAATCGCGAATATACATGGGGTGCGGTTTCGCCTTCGCTTATGGTATGTCCACCATGACTTTCAGTTCGGCTTCAGCTGCGTACGACCATTCGGCCGTGTTCCCCGGCTATGCTATTCCCCTTGTGGCGGAACTGGGATGCGAGTACATGACAGGCGATCACACATCCGTGGGGTGCGGCATAAGGTACATGTACGGTAAATCCGCGATAATTGAAAAAAGCAGCGATTCTGCCGTGGTTGATTTCTCCGGTTATATATTCACGATGTCGGCTTCGTATCATTTTCGTCCCGGGGGGCCGAAATGAAAAGACTGCTCTGCTGCATATTGATTTTTGCTGCGCCCCTGGCTCCTCTTGGCGCTGCGGGTATTTTCGGCATGGGAATAAATACCGGTTTCTCGGGTGAGGGGGGCAGCCTTGGCGACCTGGCGCGAAATATAAATCTTCAGATGCCTGCGGTCGGGGCGGACTATACTGAGATAGACGTTCCATACCTGCCGGTTCTTGCAATAGAGTTCCTTTATACCCAGCGTTCTTTTTATGTCAGCCTGGGGTGGGAGTACTGCACATCGCTTTTAATGCCGCCAGAAGGCTCGGTTACCGGCAATAAAATAACAATTGATTACACAAGGTTCACCTTTCCTCTTACAATCGGCATGTCGATCCCCCTTACGGACCGCAGCAGGTTTTATTTTGCCGGCGGTCTTAACCTCAGTTACATAGTGACACAGGTTAACCAGTCCGACCCGACAGTATGGGCAGCGGCGCCGTACGGCCTTTCACAGGATGAGCATCTTTTTACCGGATACTTTTACGGCTTTCATTTTAAAACAGGCGCAGAGGCAAAGGTCAGCCGCAACTACTCTGTTGTGTTTGAATATACCTGCTACATGGGGCGTGCAAAAAGGGTCAAAGATGATGATGAAATTGCAGAAATAATTATGGGCGGTAGTGACTTCGAAATTACTGCCGGCCTGCGATATAACCTGGACCTTGCGTTCTGATGAGTCCCGATATACCGGTTTTAATTTCCGCATTTATAGCGGGTACTTTCTTCGGAAGTTTTTTCTACACACTGGCCCTGCGCTTCGCCTCGGGCCTTATCGTCCGGAATCCACTGCGCGCTCTCTTCTCAAGATCGCACTGCCCGTTATGCGGTGCCGTACCGGGCTCGCTCTTTATGGTTCCCCTGCTGGGATGGTTTTTTTCGGCCGGAAAGTGCAGGTCGTGCGGCGGCCGCATACCTGTACTTTATCCCCTGTGGGAACTGGCCTACGGGCTGCTCGCAGTAGTTGTTCTGCAGGTGAACGGCCCTTCGCTCAATACACTTTTTGTCTACCTTATATGCTGCACAGCCCTGTGCATTGCCATAATAGACTTTATGACAATGACTGTCCCGGACAGCATGCTGGCAGTGCTGCTGCTTCTTTCGGTTTACCCGGTTGTAAACAGGGGAATGTTCCTGGACAGTTTTTACGGTTTTCTGCTTCTTTCAGTCTTTTTTCTTATGGTAATGCTGATCTTCCCCGGAGCTTTCGGTGCCGGCGACCTTAAGTACTACGCTGTCGCGGGAATACTGCTGGGTCTTGAACAGAGCGTGGTTCTGCTCGAGGTATCGCTGGTAAGCGGCGCGGTGTGCGGTGTACTATGGGTACTTGTAAAGAGGGGTAGCCTGCGGCAGAAGATTCCATTCGCGCCGTTTATAAGCGCGGCGCTGGTTATAACGCTTCTTTTCGGCGGAAGGATAACGCTGATGTATTACAACATGGTGTATTGAAAAAACTCTCGCGCTGTTTATCCATCTGATCGAATGATCCGAATATTTGTGCAGGTGAATGGTATAAAAATCCCTCCGGTAATTTCGGGGGCGGCGGAAATATGTTCAGGGGATTCCCTTATTTTATTCCGCCGGGGGTAATGATCCTGCCTGAAGAGTTTAAAACAGCCCCATTATACCCCTGCCTTCCGGTTTTTCGATTATCCCCTTTTCTGTTATGATCGCGCTTATGTTAGCGGCAGGCGTTACATCAAATGAAGGGTTGAGTATCTTTATACCTTCAGGCGCAATCTGTACATTTTGAACAAATGCCACCTCGTCGGTACTCCTTTGTTCTATCACTATGTCGTTGCCAGTCGCTGTATCGGGGTCCAGCGTTGACATCGGGGCAGCTACAAGGAACGGTATGCCATGCTCCTTTGCAAGAACGGAGTGCGTGTACGTGCCGATCTTGTTCGCAGTATCGCCGTTCCTGGCTATGCGGTCGGCTCCAACTATGATTTTTTTTATTACGCCGGTTTTCATAAAGTGCCCGGACATATTGTCTGTAATGAGCGTAACCGGTATGTTGTCCCTGTAAAGTTCCCACGTGGTCAGCCTTGCTCCCTGCAGGTACGGCCTTGTTTCGCACGCAAAGACCTCGATCTTCTTTCCCTCTTCAACTGCAGCCCTGATAACACCAAGTGCGGTACCGTAGCCCCCGGTAGCAAGTGCACCTGCGTTGCAGTGCGTCATAACTATGTCGCCATCGTTAAGGAACCTGCTTCCGTTTTTACCCATCTGCCGGTTTGCGGCAATGTCCTCCTCATGTATGCGCACAGCCTCTTTTTTAAGTGTCTCTTTAAGCTGCTTCACGTCTGTAAGTTCATGGGTTATCTTCTTCATGCGGTCTATTGTCCAGAAGAGGTTGACGGCCGTGGGCCTGGTGGCCGCAAATATGCCGAAAATGCGTGACATCTCATCCCTGAATTTAACAATGTCGCCGGTGCCTATTCCCTGCGCCGCAAGGGCAATTCCCATGCCCGCAGCTATGCCTATGGCCGGTGCGCCGCGAGTCTCCATGTTTGTTATTGCGGCGGCTATGTCCGAGTAGTTAGTGTATGTGTTGTAAACCTCTTTCAGGGGCAGAAGCCTCTGGTCAAGTAATGTTACAGAATCCCCGTTCCATTTTATCGCGTCCATATAATCTCCTGTTATGCGTTTCTGCAGACTTTATATTTTTTCAGAATTATTGTGTTGCCGGTACTGTTCCAGCTGACCTCGTCCATGTGTATCCTTATTATTAAAAGTCCGCGGCCGCTGTTCTTGAAAAAGTTCTCCGGGTCCCTGGGGTCCGGGAGCGACTGGTAGTTGAATCCTTTGCCCTGGTCTTCTATTTCGTAATATACATATTCCGGCGTCAGTTCATAGGTTATCTTTATGACCCGGTCTCTGTACTGTTCCTGGTTCCTGCGGATTTCGACCTCTTCGTTAAACTGCTTCATGCCGCCGCTGTCGCGCAGCGATGAATCTATGTCAAAGTTGCCGTGAAACATGGCATTAGCGATTGACTCTTTAAGCGAAAGGGCAATATTTTCGGATGTGGTGTAATTGAAAAGTCCTGCCGGAACAAGATCTTTGGTCAGGTTGAATGAAATGGTGTTTATAAGCTCCGGGGTATTGGGTATTACCAGCACGGACTTTTCGTACTGTTTGTATTGCCCGAAAACCTCGGTCTCTTTCTTTTCGAACTTTCTTTTAAGTACTGACCTGACCGATGAAGTGAGGTCATTTATGTCAAAGGGTTTCCTTATATAATCGCTGGCGCCGTAGCGCAGTGCCCGTATGGCATCCTCGACATTGCCGTGGCCGCTTATAATGAGCACCGGTACAGGGTCATCAAGATTGTTGACCCTCTGGAGAAGTTCTATTCCGTCCATCTTGCGCAGCTTTATGTCTGTAAGTATCAGGTCTGCCTCGCCCGGGCTGTTCTTAAGGTAGTAGAGCGCGTCCTCAGCCTTTTCAAATGAGAGGACGTTAAATCCCATGCGGGCAAGCTTTTTCTGTAAAGTTATCCTGATAATCTCCTCGTCGTCAACTACCAGTATTGTGGGCAGACGGTTCTCTGTCAAGGCTGTCACCCGGTCCACTATTCGTTTTTGCCCAGGATGAGGTGCCCCATCCTGTCGCGCTTGGTCTCAAGGTAGAACCTGTTCTCTTCGCGCGGAGTTATTTCAAGGGGTATCCTTCCGGTCACTTCAAGTCCGTATCCCTCGATACCGATTATCTTTTTAGGATTGTTGGTAATAAGCTGAATTCTGCGAAGTCCCAGGTCAACAAGTATCTGCGCGCCTATGCCATAATTACGCAGGTCAGACGGAAATCCCAGTTTAAGGTTGGCCTCAACAGTGTCCATCCCCTTGTCCTGCAGGTGATAAGCCTTTATCTTGTTCCCCAGTCCTATACCGCGGCCCTCCTGGCGCAGGTAGAGTATTACTCCGAAACCGTGCTGTTCAATGTATTCCATTGACCTGTGCAGCTGGGACCCGCAGTCGCACCTGCGTGAACCGAAAACATCCCCTGTAAGGCACTCGGAGTGCACGCGAACAGGTACATCCTTGTCCCCCTCTATGTCGCCTTTAACAAGTGCAACGTGTGTTTCATCACCCACTTCGTTTTCGAACGCTAAAATTTTGAACTCGCCAAAGTCCGTGGGCATCATGGCTTCGGATATGCGGTGCACAAGTCGTTCCTTGTGCTGCCTGTATTTTATCAGGTCCGAAATGGTGGCGATCTTCAGCCCGTGCTTTGACGCGAATTTGTCCAGGTCAGGCCTGCGCGCCATTGAACCGTCATCGTTAAGTATTTCGCATATTACTCCGGCAGGTCTAAGTCCGGCAAGCCGCGGAAGGTCAACCGCACCCTCTGTGTGTCCCGCGCGGACAAGCACACCACCTTTTCTTGCCGCAAGGGGGAATATGTGACCGGGCTTTCGCAGGTCTTCAGGCTGGGTGTTTTCGTCAAGCAGAACCTGCACTGTCCTTGCCCTGTCGTGGGCGGATATGCCGGTGGTGGTCCCCTCCATAGCGTCAACTGACACGGTAAATGCTGTCCCGTACTTGTCGGTGTTCTCCTGAACCATCAGTTCAAGTCCCAGCCTGGCAGCCCTTTTCTGTGTCATGGGGGCGCATATAAGTCCGCGACCGTGTGTCGCCATAAAGTTGATCACTTCAGGTGTGCAGTGCTCGGCTGCAATTACAAGGTCACCTTCGTTCTCCCTGTCTTCGTTGTCCACAAGGACAATCATTTTACCGTTTCGTATATCTTCAATAACTTCGGGTATGGTGCTCGATTTCATAATCTTCTCCAGGGCTGTTCCTTTCAGTATGATTAAGCAACAGCCGTAATTAATTGTTTAATGCCAAATCGATTCTGCGAATATTTCAGGGTTGACGGGGATTGAGATAAGAGGGCAGAACATCGCGTGATGTCAAACGCAGACACAGGACATCCCGCGTGAGTAGCTATCTCTTCCATCCGGACTATAACCGTCGGCCCCGGAATTTCACCGGATCTGCTGACCCTGCATAAGCAGGCGCTCGCGGGCTTACCATTTCGGGAATACCGCCGGTGGGGGATTTCACCCCGCCCTGAGAACACGTGTTCATTAATCCGGCACGGCTTTTTCTGTCAATAATTAATAGTTAATTTTTCCGGTGATGATTCAGCGTTAAAATGATTAAATAATAAGGTCTCACGCAGAGGCGCAGAGAAATAATTAAAAAATCCGGCACGGATGAACACGGATTGAAAAGGGTATCCACGGATAATTGAAAAAGATTCTATCATATATCCTCCGTGTATATCTGTGTCCATCTGTGTAAAATTTAATCTTTTCCTCCGTGAGAACTGTGCCGGAGTTTACCCTGAGGTTTATCGAAGGGTGGCAAAAATTAAACAGTTTCTATAACAACAAATGCAACTGCGTAGTCAGAGTCGTGGCTTATGGAGAGGTGCACTGTTCCACCGCCTGAAATTTTTTCCATGGCGTCACCAAAAAAGAATGGTTTGCCTGAACTTTCATTAAGTACCGAAACACTGCTCATGCTGAACTGTACGCCCGTTGCCTTGAACAGGGCCTCTTTTGCAGCAAAGCGGCCTGCCACAAAAAGTTCGGCGTTTACTTCAGGTATAAGTTCGATCTCGGCTGACGATAATATTTTTTTAAGGAACCTTGCACCGTGTTCATCCATAAGCTTTTTGATTCTTGCGGCATTAACAATGTCAGTTCCCGTGCCCCTGATCATCATCAGCCTCCAGTGTTCCCAGTATGTCGAGTATATCCTCGTATGTGCAGGCCAGGACAATTTTGCCGCGGACCTTCGCGGCATTTGGTATCCCGTGAATGTATTTTACAATATGTTTGCGCATCATGTGTATGCCGCGTTCACCGTATTCATCGATCATCATTTTAAGGTGGACGCGTACCTGTTCCAGTATTTCGCCGGTGCCCGGCTTAACGCCACTGAAGATCCAGGGGTTGCCAAGCGATCCCCGCCCTATCATGACTGCATCGCAGCCTGAGAACTTCATCATCTCACCTGCCTTTTTGTATGAGTCGATGTCGCCGTTACCTATTACGGGTACCGATGCCTTTGACTTGATCTCTGCTATAATGTTCCAGTCCGCCATGCCGCTGTACTGCTGCGCCCTTGTGCGGCCGTGTACAGTAATAAATGATACGCCGCCATCCTGCAGAGCTTGAACAACATCCATGTAGTTCTTTGAATTTTCGTCCCAGCCGGTTCGTATCTTTGCGGTAACAGGCAGCCGGGTGCTTTTGACGACGCTCTCTGTTATGCGGAACACGAGTGACGGGTCCTTCAGCAGTGCGGCGCCGTTCCCCGAGCCGCAGACTTTGCGCGCCGGGCACCCCAGGTTAATGTCGATTATATCCGGCTCAAGGGTCTCGACTATGGCAGCAGCGCTACCCATTGTCTCCGGCTTATGGCCGAATATCTGTATGGCGATGGGCCTCTCTTCGTCTGTAAACTTCAACAGGTCTATGGTCTTGGGGTTGGTGCGCACAATCCCCTCTACGCTTACCAGCTCTGTCATGGTCATGCCGCATCCGTGGCCAACGCATATCCGCCTGAATGGCGAGTCGGTGTAGCCCGCGATCGGCGCGAGAACAAAGGGGCTTTTAAGCACGGCTTTTCCAAGTTTTACTGATCGGTCCATGGTGTTTATGGTTTGGGCCCGGGTATGTACATTGTCAAGCATGTTTAGGCGTGAACATACATGCAATGTTTTAAGAGGGGATTTTACCGCTCAGAGTTTGCAGGGTACACCCTCTTTTATTATAACCTGTCTGAATGAATCATCAATCCGGCCGGCGTCAACAAGGTTAACTGTATATGGTATGTCTGACTCTGAAAATTCTTCGTCAATAAATGAAAGTTTCTCAATGCTGATGACGCTGTCGCCGAACACTGCAATGTCAATATCAGAACCATGATGAGCATTGCCTTTTGCCCGTGAACCGTATATCAGTATTTTTTCATTCCGGAAATATTTTTTCAGGATAGACTTAAGCTCATTGAAGTAGACAGGTTCAAGATCAATCATTCCTCTCCACCAGAATATTGAGAAGTTTTTCAGCTTCAGGGAGAAACTGCGCGGAAAGATTACAGATTTCGTCTGCGACGCTCTTGTTGTATGTATGGGAAGTCATGTTGCGCGCTTTGTGAAAAACCATCCATTTTTCAAAATTATCAATCAGTTTGTATTCCATCCCCTTTCTGAAGAGGTCTTTCTTTGAAAGAGAATCTATAAGAGAATAACTTTCGTTTTCAGAGAGCCAGCGTTTGATGAATTTCCAGCATAGTTCATAGGTAAATTCAAAATTCTGAACAACACCTGCCTTGAAAACAGCGATTGTTTTATCATCCAGTGATGCCATGAAATTTGCGTCAGATGCGATAGCAACGGCATTTTTGAGTGATGAAACTGCATTCTGCAGGGCTGTCAGGTCAAGCATGTTTAGTAAACATTTGATGTATCTTTAAACAGGCTGAATTGTCATAAATTTTAGATTAATACTTGATCATGTGTATGTTTAAAAAAGTATAGCTGAATCTATTAAAGGTAAATATGAAGAAGTCCAGTATTCTAATAGTTCTTGCCGCAGCTCTTTTTACGGGCCAGACATGCTCCGGTAAAACTGCAGAAATTTATGACAGGTCTCTTGCAGAATGGAACAGCGAGTCTGCCGGGGCGTATTATCTGAAAGTAAATTACAGGGCATTCTCACCACAGCAGGGCGAGTGGGAGCTTGAAGTAAAAGACGGGCTGGTAGTCCGGGCTGCATTTAACGGTGTATGGGATGATATGTATCTTAAGCCCGCAGAGAGGTTCACTGTTG
>JAAYBQ010000075.1 GCA_012730035.1 Spirochaetota bacterium | reverse complement strand
TGTTTTTTCATCAACAAGGTCCGATTTGTTAAAAAAAAGAATAACCGGTTTATCGCGTACCTCAAGGCCGGCAAGTTCAGCCTCTACAGTTCTGATGTTATTTTCAATGTCCGGCGCAGACGAATCGACAACGTGAATTATATAAGCCGAATTTTCTATATCTTCAAGAGTTGACCGGAACGATTCTATCAAATTAGCCGGAAGATTCTGAATAAAACCCACAGTATCAGTTAAAAGCGTCTTCACGCCCGGTCCTATGTAAACTGATCGCGTGTATGAATCGAGTGTTGCAAAAAGTCTGTCTTCAACAAAGAGATCATCCCTGGCAAGCAGATTTATCAGTGTTGACTTTCCCGCGTTTGTGTAACCTACAACAGCGCCCGAAAGTTCACCTGATCTTAAACTTCGCGTACGTTTGCGATGCTCCCTGTAATGCTTGAGCTTTCTGCTCAGTGTATCAATTCTTCGGAGTATATGCCTCCGGTCTGTCTCAAGCATTGTCTCTCCCGGGCCTCTTGTCCCTATACCGCCTCCAAGCCTGGAAAGCACACCGCCAAGACCTTTTAGCCTTGGCAGAATATACTTTAACTGCGCCAGTTCAACCTGTATCTTTGCCTCTGCACTTCGTGCCCTTCGAGCAAAGATATCAAGGATTATTTCGTTGCGTCCAACAACACGGCACTTAAGTTCTTCTTCAAGATTTCTTATCTGGGCCGGCTTGATATTGTTAAGGTCAAAAACAATAAGTTTCAAATTATGCTCAACAATCCTTGCTTTAAGTTTTTCAACATAACCGCTGCCAATAATAAAAGCAGGATCTATTGAATCACGCCTTACGGTAATGCAATCCACTACTATTCCTCCGGCTGTTTTTACCAGAAGTTTCAGTTCTTCAAGCGAATATGATATCCTGTGATTATCCGCTCCCCGCAGATATAGAGCAATAAGAAGAGCGCGCTCATCTACTGATGAAGAAATTCTATTTACCGAGGCATCCATTGAAGTCCATTTTCATACCCGGTTCTATACCGTTTTTTTTAAACCAGCCTGCATTTACTTCAAGGGCATATTTTGCGGGTTTTTTTGAGGGATAGACTTTTGAATAATCGATTGGCTCCATGCGGTGTATCTCGTTTATAACACCACGCGCTGAGATATAGGCTATGTCCAGAGGTATAAATGTATTTTTCATCCAGAAAGAAAGGTTTCTTTCGTTTTCAAAAACAAAAAGCATGCCCGTATCATCTGGTATGGAATACCTGAACATAAGCCCTTTTTCCCTTTCTGAAGGTGAATCGGCAATTTCAACTTTAAGAGAAACTTTGCTTTTATTTTTAATTATGAATATGCTGAACAATCCTCCCTGTGAATAAAGAGGATTTATTAATATCACAAGAAGTGTATATATCAGAATATACGCGGATTTAGAATTCATTATGATATTCAATCCTTATAACCCTGTTTGGCCTCTCATCACGTTCCATGATTACTGCGATTTCAAATCCTATCATGTCAAGGTAATTGTACTTAAGTCCCACATTATACAACCAGTCACGCCTCTCTCTGAAG
>JAAYBQ010000074.1 GCA_012730035.1 Spirochaetota bacterium | reverse complement strand
TCGGCAACAGGTTTTAAAAGGCCTGCAGTGTTAATCTCGACGGCTGTGTCAGTACCCGAAAGTCTGCGCGCGATTGATTCAAGCAGACCGGTCATGTCCGATTGAGGCCTGTGCCCGAATTTTTTTACCAGGTCAAAATGCCCTATAATGTCACACATACCCGATTCGGCCAGCGAGCCTATTATGCCGTAATAATCCCTGTAAACTGAATCAACACCTCTTTCATCGAAGCCATTAATGTACAGCGGATTGTCAAATCCCCAACCGTCAATGTAGTGAACCGAGCCCATTATAAAGTCTATTCGTTTGTCACGCAGGTAATTGCGGTCAAATGTGTCGAACAGCGGAAAGTCCACCTCGAACCCGAGTTTAATGTCTATGCGGCCCGAGTATTCAGCCTTTTTATTAAGCACCTCACCGATGTAGATTTCTGCCTCGTATGGAGCCATCGATATTCCGTCGCGCAGGTGTTCCGGTACAGGTGCGTGATCCGAAAAACCGAATTCAGCAACACCCTTTTCAATCGCCGCGTTTATGTACTCGTCCAGAGTGCCAGTGGCATGACCGCAGAGCGCAGTATGATTGTGATAGTTTACCATTACCTTCAGTATCCCAGGCCTGTATAATGTTCCGAAATTTCGCACAGCGCGGCAATAATCCTCTCCGCGGCATCAGGCCTGCGTATAAAAAACTTCTCCACTCCGCCTTCACCCTCAGTGTCAATAACTGATATTATATTCCATAATGCGGGGATTGCCGCTCCATCCCGGCCCGAATCAACCGAATCTGTAATAATCTTGCTCAGCGTAATCTTTTCAAGGCTCGCGGAAACAAATTCAGGGTCACCCGCAAATATTCCCGAACCGAATCCCGAAGATGTAAGGTAAAGCACAAGAGTACGGCTGCTTTTAATGTACAGGGCTGCCAGCTCGATTTCACCAGCCTCGATGTACCTGGGGCGTATGACTATTCTGCTTAACCTCTGCAGGTCAATTTTGCGCGGATAGAGCGAAAGCAGAAAGCGCAATCTTTCAGGCGAAAGCATGTGGCTGTAAAGCGAAGCATGGCTGTCCGCCGGATACATTATCTCGACCAATGCGCCCTTATTCCTGTACCTGTCGTTCAGGTAGAGACTGCCCGCTTCGCCAGCGACCAGGTCGCTTATGTCCGAAACCAGTTCAAAGTCAATAGCCTCATGGCTGTTGTCTCTAATTGCGCCCCGGTCCTCTGCGCAGTATTCACCTATATCAAACATCTGTATTCCTTTTCAATGTTAACTCCTCAAAAATTCTCTAAAGCAAACAGCTCTATTACTTCCGCAGCAGCAGTGGCGACAGCAATTAAATCAAAGCATTCCATTTAAAAGCATATTCAAAAATTATTACTTATCCCTTTTAATTATTTTCGAATCCCAGAAGGTTGCTTATAAGAGCCCAGGCCTTCTGCCTGTTCTCGTCATACTTCTTCAGTGATTCCTCGTTGTTTGTATTAATAAAATCTATCATAAATGTGCCTTCATCAATCAGGTACTGGTAGCATGTTATCACACTTTTAATGAACTCCTTATCGCTCTCCTGCACCTCGATCGATTTAATAAGTCTGGCCATCTGCTCTTTCTGCACCTTTGATTGTGAAACAATTATACTTGCCAGGTTTATGGTCTGCTCTTTGTCATAGACCTCTTTGGTAAACGAATCGCCCAGCACACCGAGAGAAATATATGTAAGATAAAGGTTCGACGCGATGGATGAACCGATTGTTTCCAGCTCCACATCGCCCGCGAATGCCCCTGTACCCATAAGCAGAACAAAAACCAGTGAATAAATTCGCTTTTTCATATACCACTCCCCTTGATTGTCATTAAAGATTGCCGGGATCAATCTCCAGGCAGCCGGAACATACGGGTTATCAAAAATAAACCCTGCACTTTACACCCCGCTAAAGCAGTCCCTGAAACAATATATAAGCATTACAAATCTCTTTTATCTATGCCTTGCCCGCAGAGCCCAGCACATTAATATTCTTGTGCATGTACAGCGCCTTGAGCGCGTCCCTTGCCGGGCTCAGATACTTTCTCGGGTCAAACTCCGAGGGGTTCTCCTTAAGCGCCTTTCTGATTGCCGCGGTCATGGCCAGCCTTCCGTCAGAGTCGATGTTTATTTTGCACACCGCAGATCTGGCAGCCTCGCGCAGCTGGCTCTCGGGTATACCTACGGCATCCTCCATCTTTCCACCGTATGCGTTAATCTGCTCCACCAGTTCACGGGGAACAGAAGATGAACCGTGAAGCACTATGGGAAAACCGGGAATCATCTTTTCAATTTCACGCAGTATGTCAAGCCTGATCTTCGGGTCAGTTCCCGGCTTGAACTTGAACGCGCCGTGAGACGTCCCAATGGCAATGGCCAGTGAATCAACACCGGTCTTATCAACAAAATCCCTGACCTCTTCGGGCCTGGTAAAGACATGCTCATCGGCATGAACGTCATCCTCTACCCCGGCCAGAACGCCCAGCTCACCCTCGACAGTAACATCGTGTTTGTGCGCATAAGCCACAACCTTTTTTGTAAGCTTCACATTATCAGCGTACGAAAGGTGAGACCCGTCAATCATAACAGATGAGAAACCTGTATCGATGCAGCTTTTGCACAGCTCGTAAGAATCACCATGGTCAAGGTGCAGAACAATGGGAATCTTTTTGCCCAGATCTTTGGAGTACTGCACCGCGCCCTCTGCCATGTAGCGCAGAAGAGTCTGGTTGGCATACTTGCGCGCCCCGGCCGATACCTGCAGTATTACCGGGGAAGAGGTCTCGACGCAGGCCATAATAATCGACTGCAGCTGCTCCATGTTGTTAAAGTTATACGCCGGGATTGCGTACCCCCCCTTTACAGCCTTTTTAAAAAGATTCCGTGTATTAACAAGACCAAGTTCCTTGTAGCTGACCATTCAGACTCCTCCATAAATATAAAAAATAGCAAGTGTGATACTTACGCTTTTAGCGGCAGTGTCAAACCATTTTTTGACAAAGCCGCAGCCGTGTCCGGCAGACTTTAATATACTCATAAAATCTTAGTAATCAAAAAAGATTTTCGACAGATTTAATCCTTTCTCTGCAACCCTTACTTCTGAACACATCTATTACACAGCCCCCAGTCGTTAAATTTACCCCTGTTAATAACCCTGCAGCGACATCCCCCGGAGGGGGATACTTAAATCTTTACTCAATCACATAAAACCTGATTTTAATTATTCCATCCATCTTCGCGACTTTACGGTATTTTAATCCATTCTCTATACACTCAGTGTCTCTGTTTAAGACAATCCATTATTCCATTTATAACCGGTTCAGTACTGGAAGTTCTTTTCCCGACTCAACCTTATTTTTTGTTTATATACTGGTACAATGAATCACTAACTGTTTCCACATACGTGCCCCCTCTGGGGGAAAGGGGGCTGGAGAATATCGGTAAAAAAATGTTTTTAATGAAACCAGGGATTCTTCCAGTTTCCGTTATAATCCAAAAAAAGTAAATCCACAAAAATATCTCTTGAAACTGTGCACAACAGGCAAAGAGTAACCGCGGTACAATTTAATGAATACGTCATTACTAAAAGCCCGGGCCGCGCTCCTGACCGCAATGGTTATATGGTCAACATCATTTGCCGTACTCAAGGTTACTTTCAGGTCATTCGATCCCATGTTCGTAATATGGGGACGGCAGGCAGTGGCATCCATACTCTTTCTTTTTGTTATAAAACGCCTCTGGTCGCGGTGCAGCTACAGAAAGGGGGACTACAGGCTTCTCCTCGCTATGGCAATATTTGAACCATGCCTCTACTTTACCTTTGAAGCTGCTGCAATAACATACACAACGGCAACACAGGCCGGCATCATAACATCCATACTCCCCCTGCTTGTGGCAGTAACAGCCTTCTTCACATTAAAAGAGAGAGCGACAACAGCAGCAGTTGCAGGATTCATCACAGCCTTTAGCGGTGCGGCAATACTGAGCGTCTTCAGCGAAGTGACCGAATCAGCCCCGAACCCCGTTCTGGGAAACTTTCTCGAGTTAATTGCCATGGTCTGCGCCACGGGATACACCATAACGCTCAAGCGCCTGAGTGAAAGGTATGACCCGTTTTTTCTCACAGCGTTCCAGTGCTTCACCGGCAGCGTGTTTTTCCTCCCCTTTGTCCTGATCAGGCAGGGGGGCATACCCGCTGAATTCACAATGCTCCCTTCACTTGGAGTCCTCTACCTGGGCATTGTTGTTACAATCTTCGCGTACGGGATGTACAGCGTGGGCATCAGTAAAGTAAGGGCCGGGACTGCTGCCGCGTTCGTAAACCTTATACCGGCCTTCAGCATATTCTGGGGGTACGTTTTTCTTGGCGAACGGCTTAACGCGGCGCAGATGACAGGTTGCGGCCTGGTATTCCTGGGGGTCTATCTCAGCCAGAGGACTTCAGGCAGCCAGCCCGTACCGCCAGAGTATTAGCGCTTAAGGTTTTCTTAAAAAAAACTTTCTTCCCATTTGCGCCTGCACTAATCCTTTCTCTGTGCTCTCTAAGTCCAGGTGGCAGACCTTTTAAGTCCCGCTTGCGGCCCGGGTCATGTTCCCGGGAACTCCGGTTTCTTCTTCTGCGCAAAGGCCTGCACGGCAGCCATCAGGTCGTTCGATGGAATGGTGTAGTTACTCACCGCGGCATTGAACTTGAGAGAATCATCAATAGACTTGCCTATGCCGTACTTGAGCACCTGCTTCGAAGCCTGAACTGCAAGGGGTGAATTGGACGCGATCTCAAGTGCCATGGCCTCTGCGGCAGCCATAAGCTCGTCGTAATTTTCGTAAACACTGTTAACAAGGTTCACCTCTTTTGCGCGCTGCGCGTCAATATCCTTTGCGGTGAACGCAAGCTCGCGGGCAACACCCTGTCCAACAATGGTGGGAATCCTCTGGAGCACCCCCACGTCTGCCACAAAACCGATCGCAGCCTCGCGCAGTGAAAATATCGCGTCTTTAGAACAGAGCCTTATATCGCAAGCTGTAGCAAGGTCAAGGCCGCCGCCAATGCAGTACGAATGAATCGCGGCAATCACGGGCTTACGGCATTTTTCCATAGCCGAAATTCCCTCCTGCAGCAGCACTATCTTCTCGAAGAATTTTCTCTTGATGCCGCCGTACTGCTGCTTTTCGGTCAGCTCGCTGAAAAGCGGAATCATGCTCAGAAGGTCAATCCCCGCCGAAAAGCATGACCCTTTGCCCGCCATTATTATCACGCGCACAGAATCATCCTCGTCCAGCTCCCTGAAAACAGGAACAGTCTCAAACCATGCAGGGGGATTCATGCTGTTCTTCTTTTCAGGCCTGTTAAGCCATACGTACGCCACCGGGCCCTTCTTCTCTACTGAATAGAATTCATAGCTCATATTATTTCTCCGGGATAAGATATATGCTTCAAGTTGCATATTGCAGTGAAAAATAGACAATTACTTTTTTAAAAATTTTGACACCTCAGAGGGGTACGCCTTTTACAGAACGCGTCAGCAGAGGACATACCCGCAAAGTTCAGACCGTTTACCCGCAGCGCAGGGTCGTGCTCCCGCCCTGTACGCGGTAATGCCCCGATCAGTGACGCCCGTTACCCGCACATCAGCCCTGTTCCAAATCTGAAGCTGCAAGGTATTTAATGTAATCACCGCGGGCGGGCGAAAACACCTCCAGTGCCACCGAATCCTCGTGAACCTCAGCCCCGTGAGATTCGTCGCGCCCTATACACCAGCTGTCACCCGGTTTAACGGTAAAAGATTTTCCGCCGGCATGCAGCGTCAGACTTCCGCTTATAAGGTAACCGGTCTGCTCATAAGGGTGGGAATGCGCCGGGAGCTGACTCCCCCTTGAAAGCCTGAACTCAGTCATCAGCGTGGACTCGCCGTGCACAAGTGTCTTAATACTGATCCCCTCAAGAACCTGGATATAATTTTCATCTGAATGTCTTCCGATCATACAACCTCCCGTATGATTAACCATAATGCCGCGATTGTAACAGGGAAATCAGACCTGTAAAGAGAATATTCGCAGCGATTTCTGAATTATGGCATTTCACGAATGGATCAGGACTGTTTTAATCTCATCCGATACCTGATAATGGATCTCCGCCTGCGCGGAGATGACATTCAGGGCTAATTCAATAGTTAACTGCTATAATAAACAGGCGCATTTATTGATAAAGAAAATCCCCTTCTACTTGAAATAATCCACCCGATTAATTATACTCATAATACCTGCATGGAATGGATTGATGTAATGGAAAAAAGAACTGATGCACGGATACATTTTAACGTAAACGGCGCGGTTGAATACAACGGCGTAAAATACACCGGTAATATTGAGAACCTCAGCATGAAGGGTATGTTTCTCAGGTCCGGGGGGGCAATCCCGACGGGGAGCGAGGTCAGGGCAAGCATACACCTTTCAGGCGCGTCATCGGACCTTGTGGTAAACATAAACGGCAGGGTCGCTCGCAGCAGCAGTGACGGCACAGCCGTAATCTTCGACAGGATAGACCTTGACTCGTACACCCACCTGAAAAACATAATCACATACAATATGCGCGAACAGTGGTAGATATACCAGCCAATAAATTTAACGGGAAGTCTTTTCATTGAAAAACGCAACCCCGGCAGATAAACCCCCTTAAGGCTGAATAAATCGCCCATTGTCTTCTGAACATAAATCACTTGACATTTATTAAATCTGAATCAGACCATAACAATCCCTTAACCGGAAAGAGTCCAGGAGGATCTACATGATAGCTTACCAGATGTCAGTATCGGCAGAAAACAGACCGGGCAGCATGGCCAGGGTAACACATATACTCGCAAAAGAAAAAATAAACATGAGGGCCGTTACTATTGCCTCTAATGGTCCTTCAGGAATTATTAATTTTCTGGTAGACAACCCCCAGGGCGGGCTTAAGGCCCTTAAAAAAGAGGGGCTTAACGCAAGCCTCAAGGAGGTCATTGCTGTTCTTGTTGAAGACAAACCGGGTGGACTCGACAGGGTAATGCAGATACTTGCAGATAATAAAATCAATATCGAAAACGCTTATGGTTTTGTCCTCGAATCATGGAAAAACGCAGTCTTTGTAGTGGATGTTGACCAGATTAAAAAAACAGAAAAGCTCCTTGAAGATGCTGGATTTAAAACCCTCGACGCAGAGGCCCTCTCTTCAGTAGAACCGTTTCATTACATGAAGTACTGAGGCAGCATCACTACCTCAGCAGGCCCGGCAGAAAAAGGGCAATCTGCGGAAAGGGTATCAGCAGCAGAACCGCTATTATCAGCGCGAATAACAGGGGCATAACACCGCGGAAAATAACCTCAAGGGGAACATCCCGGGCGACTCCGCTTACAACGTACACATTAACCCCCACGGGCGGGGTGAGCACACCGATCTGAGTAATAAGCACAATAACCACTCCGAACCAGATGGGGTCATACCCCAGGGTTAAAATCACCGGGTAGAATATGGGTATGGTGAGCATGATGAGCGCAAGTGAATCTATAAAACATCCGCCCACAAAATAGACCAGAATTATTAGTATCATTATTCCCCAGTGAGGAATACTGAGTGTTGAGATCCACCCCGCAATATCAAAGGGTATTCGTGAAACCGCGAGAAAGTGTCCGAACACAGTGGCACCGGCAACGATGATCATTATCATGCACGAGGTTCGTGTAGTCTCGAAGAGCGCATCCCTGAAACCCTCCCAGGTGAGATTTTTACGGACCAGCGCTATTACGATTGTTCCAAGAGCGCCGATTGCACCGGCTTCAGTCGGTGTAAAGAAACCCATAAAGAGCCCGCCCATCACAAGAATAAATATAAGCAGTGTCTCGACAAGCCCGCTCAGCGATTCAATCTTCTCTTTAAATGTAGCCTTCGGTCCGCGCGGACCCAGTTCGGGATTAATTGTAGTCCAGATTAGTATGGTTGCTATAAAAAGAAATGTCAAGAGCAGGCCGGGCAGGATGCCTGAAATAAAAAGCTTACCGATTGACTGTTCGGTCTGTATGCCGTATACAATAAATATTACACTGGGAGGGATAAGTATTCCAAGACTCCCCCCTGCCGCGACAACACCCGTGGCCAGTTCGGGCTTGTAGTTATAGCGCTTCATTTCGGGAAGAGTAACAGATGCCATAGTGGCCGCAGTGGCGTTCGTGGAACCGCAAATAGCGGCAAAACCCGCGCATGCTCCGATAGTGGCTATGGCAAGGCCGCCGGGCAGATGCCCTATAAACCTGTATGCCGCGTCAAAGAGCCTGGCGCTTATTCCTGAATGAAAGGCAATCTGCCCCATCAGAACGAACAACGGAATAACCGTAAGATTATATGACCCGAAGGTTGAGAAAAAATCCCTTGCCATCAGGCTGAGCGCCGCTTCGGGTGAAACTATAATGCTGAATCCCGCGAAACCTATGATCGCCATAAGATAGCCCACAGGTATCCGTGAAAAAATAAGAATCACAAGGGCAGCCAGGCCCAGCAGGCCTATCAGGGTAGGGCTCATTATTTCATCGCTCCTTTCAGGGATTTAACTGTGTCGGTAAAAAGAAGCAATGACTGCAGCCCGCACCCCAGCGCTATGCCCAGCACAAAAGGATATATGGGAAAATGCGTAGTAAGAGAGACCTCCCCTGCCCGCATAAGCTCCATGGCGTATAGAAAACTTCTCCACGATACCACGACAAAAAGTATCATGGAAAAAAAGTCCGTAAAAAAACCGGTGAGCGACTGTCTCCTCTGCGAAAACTTCTGCACAAGGAACTCAACAGCGATATGCCCCTTTGCCATAGTTGTATACGCCAGAGAAAATGAGATCACCACCGAGCCGAAGAGTCCTATAAATTCATAAGTGCCCGGAATGGATTTGCGGAATATCCTGAGAAAAACATCAAGGCAGGTCAGTCCCATCATAAAAACAACGGCACCCGCAGCGATCCAGTTGAATTTCTCCGCGAATGCCTTTATAAATTTTTCAAATTTAAACATTATCTATACTTCCGGTTCCGGAAATCAGATCCGGTTATTGTTCCTTATAGTTCCTTATATAATTCTGCAGAAAATCTATACCCTTCTGCACCTGCAGGCCTGCTTTCTTCTTATCTGCAATATATGAACTGATAACAGGTTTAACAGCGGCACGCCAGCGTCCATGTTCAGCTTCATCAAGTTCAATGTAGCGGTTCCCCAGCCCATCGCTGAACTTTTTGCCTTCAACATCGGCAGTGTCCCATTCACGCGCATGAACCTTTACCCACTCTTCGTTCACTTCGGTGAATACTTTCTTTACATCTTCAGGCAGGGCGTCCCATTTTGCCTTGTTCATTACTTTGAACATGGCGGTTGTGTATCCAATTGAATAGCAGTTGGTGGTGGATTTAACAACCTCTCCCTGCCTCCATCCCTTGAGCGTCTCTATGGGCGCAAAGGTTGCGTCAACAACACCCTTTTGAAGGGATTCATAGGTTTCGCCCTGGGGCATTGCAACGGGTGTTCCGCCTAACACAGTTACTATACTCGCGCTCAGTCCAGTTGAACGGATCTTCATCCCCTTGATATCTTCAAGTTTTTTTATATCCTTCTTCGCATGGAGCAGCCCGGGGCCGTGAGCGTGAATGTAAAGCACCTTAACATCATCGAGCTCTTTGGGTTTCATCGCCTTATAGTATTCCCATGCCGCGAATGTGGCCATGTGGCCGTTCCTGTATCCAAGGGGAAGGTCAACAGCCTCCATTTCGGGGAACCTGCCCTTTGTATAAGAAAAGCATGACATCCCTATATCGGATATCCCCTTGATTACTCCGCTGTAGCATTCATTCGCGCTTGTAAGTGTACCGCCGGGAAAAATATTGATTTTAACGGCACCGTTTGTCCGCTTTTCAATCTCCTGTGCCCATGAAACAGCAGCCTTACACTGCACATGCGTAGGCGGGAAAAACACGCTGTACGATAATTCTATTACCTGTCCCTTGTCTTTTTTGCAGCTTATTAAAAAACATGAAAATAATGCTACTAATGTCATAGCAATAACTGATTTTGTTTTCATCCGGCATCCCCTTTCGTATTTTGCTGGAACTGTTTTAAAATAGTCCCGGTAAGGTTTAATCAACTGGCAGCATGCTTAAAGCAGTGATCAGCAGTATGCCCTACCCTTTTATCACAATGGAAAAAAATCAAGTAAAATTTTAGTAAACTTTTCGCAGAAAGTGACTCGTTTCTTCAGGTTTCACGAAGTCCGGGAGAGAACATGATGGCTTTATTTCCTTTTTTTTAAGCCCATACCGGGGTACAGCTTCTCTGCGCAATCGGGGCACAGGCTATGACTGAACTCGGCATCGGTATGATCACGCATATATACTTCCACATGGTCCCAGTTCCCCCTGTCGTCCCTGATTTTTTTACAGCTTGAACAGATCGGCAGTATGCCGTGAAGTACTTTCAGTTCACCCAGCACCTCTTCAAGTTCATCACGCTGGATCCGTATCTGCTGTTCGGCAGACTTCAGTTCCGTTACATCATTAAGAATAATTACTGCGCCGGTATACTTACCGCTCACATCCTCCATAGAGGCAATTCTGCCATGGTAGTAATGATTGCCCGATACAGATTCAAAAAATTTTTCGTTCACAATATTAGCGGTAAACATGGCCAGCTGAAGGTTTATCCAGTCAGGGAGTTTAACTTCAAGACTTTCCCTGTTGTAATAGTACCCGCCCGGAACCGGAGAGAGGCCCAGCATTTTTGATGCAGCAGTATTAATGTATGTCACCCGGCCCTCACTGTCAGTGACAAATACCGAATTGGCAATACTTTCGGCAACGGTGAGGAACATGTTCTTTTCATTTGTCATGTAACGGTTTGTTTCCATGAGCTCCTGAAGTTTTGCCTCATTGCCCTGCTCAGACCATTCGGCAGAAAAACCTATCTCGATCCTGTCAAAAGCACGGGAAAGGAAATTCAGAGTCCAGTCACATTCATCCTGCGGGAAACCCTGTTCTTTTACAAGGTCGCTGTATGCCTCCCTGTAATACTTAAAGAGCCCCAGGAACATGGCAAGCGAAATGCCCCGTTCCCTGTGCTTTTTAGCTTCAATTATCCCGAACTGAGTCACGGGGTCCACTGTATAATCTTCGTCCGGAGTCAGTTCAAGGTTTCTCCCGGTTTCAATTCCGGAACACACGGCATCAGTAAGGCCCTGTATGGATATGCGCCATGCCTCTTTCAGTGTGGATGTGTATTTTGTATAGTCCTGCCTGCGCGCGTAGCCAAGTACGCGCTCCATGAGCCAGTCTTCGTTTTGTCTGAGTAGTTCGGGCAGTTTTTTCATAACAATATAATACTGAATTTACAGCTTGTGGGCAACCGGTTTGTTTTAATTTGTTTTATACAATCTTTTTACAGTCGGGTGTCGACGGACGGCAGATTTGCACCTCTGAGGTGGAAGTTTGGACCTCCGGGGTAAAAACAGGGATTCTCCTGTCAGAACGTCAGTTCAATTCCTCCAAAAAAGCTTCTGCCATAGGTATTGTAACCGTAATTGTCCATGTAATCCGCGTCTGTGAGGTTTTCACCGCGCGCTGTAATGACAAGCATTTCATTAAAGGCATAGCGGATGTTCGCGTCGATTTTGTGGTAGGGGTCGAGTTTAATAGTCTGTGTACCCCAGCGCGATCCCGTATAGGCATACGAAAGATTTATACCCAGGCCGTATCCCGGAGTCACATTAAGGGAAGCTGAGTGCTTGTTTTCCGGTCTTTTAAGAAAGTGCTGACCGCTGCTGTTCCTGATAAAATCAGTATAAGTATATATATAACTCAAGTTCAACAAATCAGAAATCTTCAATGATGAAGCAAATTCAAATCCCTGAATTTTTGTCTCTCCGTCTGTATTCACATATTGGGTGGTATAACCAATGATATTGCTGTACGTCTGATGAAAATATGTTCCTTCAAAAGAAACAGCGTTTCCGGTAAAAGCGATATCCTGATATATCCCTGCATCATAAATAAGACCTGTTTCCGGCTTCAGACTTTTATTCCCGTACATGCTGTATAGCTGATACAGATTCGGTGCCTTGAAGGCAGACCCTGCTGACGCCCTTAGTTTCGTCATTGTGACCGGGACAATGATAGAGCCTGACACGTCCCATGTGTAATGGTTTCCAAATTCATTATGATTATCCAACCTGAGACCGCCATTAATAAAAACCATTTCCATTAATGAAAAAGTGTCGTGAACATAAAGGCTTAACGTTGATGCATCCTTTTCCATATAATCATAAAAAACACCACTTCCATAAAAAGTATCGGCTGATTCATTGATCACATCAGCGCCTACACTCAGTATCCCGATAACCGGAATAACAAATCTGTTAATAATCTGACCCTGTAATAACTTGCTTTCAAATGTTGCGCCACTGTTTACAGGGTAGTCATAAATTCTACTAATAGACATCAGCAACAGACCTGTCCTGTAGTTCCACCACTCAAAAGGTGAATGGAGGAATTCCCCTGCCATGCTGAACATACTGTTTGAAGCGTTGTCATCGGGATCATCAGATCCGAATGAATCAAGATCCATCTTTTTATCTGCATAATTCATTGAAAACATCAGGGATGTTTTATTCCAAAACTCACCGGTCATCTTGCACGATGCAGTATAATTTTCATTGCTATCATCGTCAAACCCCCCCGCAGCGGTCATGTCTTTTGCCGTAGAGATGCCCCCAGACGTGTAGTGAGACCCTGAAAAATAAAATGAGCTTTTATCGCCGGACTCATTTACTGACACTGACTGAGAGAATGAATCGTAGCTCCCGCCTGTGAATTTCAACACGACAGATTTCCCTCTACCTTTTTTAGTGATGATGTTAATCACACCACCCGCTGCATCTGAGCCGTACAAGCTGCTCATTGATCCCCTGACAATTTCGATTCTCTCTATACTGTCAGTTTTTATTAATGACAGGTCGAACCTGCCATCAGGCGATGAGGGATCGCTGACTTTTACGCCGTCAATCATAACTAGGACGTTACCGCCTTCTGAACCACGCATAAAGATGAATGCCAGTCCGCCGTCAGTTCCATCCCTGCTCACAGTTATACCCGGCACTGTCTCAAGTACCTGCGACAGATCGCTCTTACCTGAATTCTTTATTTCCTCTTCAGTAATTACTGTAACCGACTTGCCCTCCTTTAAAACAGAAGACTCGT